>JALYRN010001174.1 GCA_030855295.1 Myxococcota bacterium
GCGCTCGTGGGCGTCGGCCTCGGCGCGCGCGGCGGCCTCTTCGCGGAGCGCGATGCGCGCGGTGCGATCGATCTGCTCTTCCGGGGCCCGCGCCAGCGCGCGTCCGAGCGCGCCGTCGACGAAGCGTGGCGACAGGGTGCTCGCCCAGTAGGTGACGGCCTCGAGCGTCGGCTGCGTGACCTCGACGTCGCTCGGAAGCGGATCTCCGCCGAGCACGGGCTCGAAGACGATCCATGCCTCCCAGCAGCGCTCGCGCTCGGCGGCGAAGACGCGCGCGCGATGGAGCACGCCGCTGTCCGTCGCGGCGCGGTGGTCGAGCTCTTCTACGAAGACGATCATCGGCATCACCTGGACCAGACGTCGAGCAACGGACGTACCCAGGGTCCGTGCGTGGCCCGTTGCCGCGTGCGCGTCCGCTGGCGGTGGATCATCGACGGCGACGCCGTACGAGCACGGCGACCGCGAGCGCCGTCACGAGGCCGAACGGCGCACCATTCGCGGACGATGCGGCGCGGCAGCCACAGCCGGCGCCCGGCGTTTCCGTGCCAGTGCTCGCGTCGGTGCCCGGCGCGCTGGCATCGATGCGCGCGGTGGCCGCGTCGTGCGTGCCGGCGTCGTCGTCGGGCGTGATCGTGCCGGCGTCGGGATCGGGCGTGATCGTGCCTCCGTCGACCGGCGTGATCGGCGCGCCGCAGTCGATCGTGTCGAGGCCGGACTCGGCGACGCCGGTCAGGAGCCCGCTCGACACGTCGGCGTCGAACGACGCGCCGCCGATCCACTCCGACATGCTGGCATCGACGCCGAGCACGCACGTGACGAACGCGACCGCGTAGCGCCGGAACATCGGCGACGTCGACCGATCGCCGGCGGTGCACGCGAAGTCGCACGCGGCATCGGTGGGCTCCTCGGGATCGCAGTGCCCGCTCGCCGCGATCGTCGCCCGCAGGCGTGCGGTCGCCGTCGTGCTCGAGGCGACGTTCGCGCCCCACTCGCCGTTGCAGCTGCCGTCGACCGCGGCCATCAGGTGCAGGTTCGGGATCGCGACGTCGGGCGCGGCCACGAGCGCGTCGGTTCCGTCTTCCTGCGGATCGAGCCCGACCCACACGTCGATCGCGGGATCGCCCGCGACCGCGAGGAAGGTCCCGAGCCCGCCCCACGAGTGCCCGATCGCGCCGCGCCGCTCGGGATCGACGAGCCCCTCGATGCGCGATCCCGACGTGTCGCTCTGCGCGATCGCCCAGGCGAGCAGCGCCGAGACCTGCCGCGCGTTGGCGTCGTGATCGCAGCCGCCGAAGCCGCACGGCATGTCGGGGACGATCGCGACGATGCCGCGCGAGGCGAGCACGCGCGCGAGCTCCATCATGTAGCTGCCGTTGCGGAGGTACCCGTGCACCACGGCGACCACGGGCCCCCGCGCGGTCGCGCCCTCGGGGTACACGACGCGCGTGCGGATCATCGCGCCCGCGGCGCTGACCGGTCCGGCGTCCCACTCGGCCACCGCGTGCGCGCCGCGCATCTCCGGCTGCGCGTGGGCGGGCAGTGTGATCGCCAGCGACGCGACGAGGGCGGTGGCGATCCCGAGGAGCGCGCGTCCGCTGCGTCGATCGGCGTCGAGGTGCTGCATGCGCGCGATGGTACACGCGGCCGGGGCGTCCATTGACCGCGTCGCGCCGCTCTGCGCACGCTGGAGGATGCTGCGAGCGAGGGTCCTGCTGGGCGCGCTGCGTGCAGACCTCGACTGGCGCCGAGCGGCGCTCGGCGTGATCGTCGGACTGGCGGCGTGCGCAGGACCTGCGTCCGAGAGCGACGCCGGGCGCTCCGACGCCGGGCGCTCCGACGCGGCGCGCTCCGACGCCGACATCGTCGCGGTCGATGGCGGGCGGACCGACGGCGCGTGCGTCGCGGCGTGCGAGGCGTGCTCGCTCGCCTATTGCGCCGGTCACTGCGGCGCACATCGCGCGTGCATCGAGGCGTCGTCGTCGTGCGACGACATCATCGGCTGCATCATGGGCCCGGCGCCCGACGGCGGCCCGTCCCCGCAGCGGTCGGTGTGGCTCCAGCCCGCCGATCTCGTCACCGACGTCGACGTGGCGGATCTCGGCGCGTACGCCACCGGTGAGCTCGTGCCGAGCGCGGACGAGTCGCTCGCCGCCGCGCTCGTGCTGACCGATGCGGTCGGCGCGATGATCCCGACGACCACCGAGGTGCAGTCCGTCGAGGTCCGTGGCGACGCTCGCATCCGTGTGCGCCCGGAATCGGCGCTCGCAGAGGGCTGGTACGTGCTGCGCGTCCAGGCGTGGCCGGAGGGCTACGCGCCGGCCGTGCGCGCGTTGCCCGGCGAGGGCCGCGCGATCCGCGTGCGCATCGGATCGGCGC
>JALYRN010001175.1 GCA_030855295.1 Myxococcota bacterium
CCTCGGAGGTGCGCTCGTGGCAGCGGCTGACGCCACCGCCGCTGGTGTTCGTTCCGCTGCGGGGCCGCGATCGGTTCGCGCTGGCGCCCGCGGGCGACGAGGGCGGCTTCGACGACGCCGAGCTCGCGCTCGCGAAGGACGCGCTGGCGTCGCGCGACGGAGAGACGCACGCGATCCACCCGCGCCTCGTCGAGCTGGTGTACCGCGCGGTGCGGCAGTTCCGCGCGCCGTACGTGCACGTGATCAGCGGCTACCGCACCGGGCGCGCGACCAGCCGTCATGCGCAGGGGCGCGCGCTCGACTTCGTGCTGCCGGGCGTCTCCGATCGCCGGCTCGCGGCATACCTGCGACGCGAGGGCTTCGTCGGGGTCGGCATCTATCCGGTCAGCGGCTTCGTGCACCTCGACGTGCGCGAGCGCAGCTACTTCTGGAGCGACTCGTCGGGCCCCGGCCAGCCGACGCGCGAGCGCGCGATCCTCGCCGCGCAGACCTCGCGCTACGACGCCGCTGCGCGCCGCCGCGGCATCGAGCCGACCGAGGACATCGCGATCGTCGCCGCCGAGGGCGAAGAGGGCGACGAGGCTGCCGCCGACGAGACCGTCGCCCCTCCGATCCCGATCTCCGAAGAGACGCCGCCGGGCTGACGAACGCTCTCGCGCCCGCGTGAGATCAGAGGCGGATCGGGAGCGGGAGATGGCGCTCGTACATACGCGAGCGGTGCGCGACGAGAGACGGCGGGACCTCGAGGGCCGGGTCGTCGCGCAGGGTGGCGAACGCGGCGCGGAGCTCGGGGCGCATGCCCGGGCACTCTTCCTCGGAGACGCCGAGGATCGGCGCGAGGAAGGTCGCGACGTACACGTCGAGCGCGCCCGGCGCGGCGCCCGCGAGATAGCCGCTGGGGCACGACGCGAGCTCGCGATCGAAGAGCGCGAGCACGTCGTGGATGCGGGCGCGCGCGGGCGCGACGCGCTCCGCGGAGTGGCCGTACTTCGGCGCGAGGTAACGCGCGACCGGCAGCGAAAAGCCGCGCTTGCCGTCGCTCTGCAGTCCAGCGTCGATCATGAGGAGACGCCCGCTCCAGCCGAGCCCGTCCTCGCCCGCCAGCTCGTGCAGCAGACCGAACGTGCGCACGCGAGACGCCGCGTCGGTCGGGACGATCGGGGTGCGCGCGAGGCGCGCGGCGAGGTCGACGATGTCGGCCCAGTTCGAGCGCGGCGGCTCGTCGTTCGAGAACACCACCGGCACGTTGTGCGCCCGTGTCCACGCGGCGAGCGCCTCGTCGGGGCGGCCGGCGCGCACCCACTTCGTCGGCACGCCCGCCAGATGGAAGACGTTCTTCGCGGCCTCCGACCACGGGCTCGGCACCAAGGCCGAGACGACGATGCGGACGCCGCGCGACGCGCGCGCGGTCGCGAGGTCGACGATCTCCGAGAGCTCCATGCGCGGATGGTCCACCAGTCCGCGCCGCGACGCCAACGCTTCTCCCGAGCTCGTGGCGCCCCACCGCCTGTAGGATGCGTCGGTGATCGGCAGCGCAGCCCGATGAGCCCGACGTCGTACACGCTGCCGCCCGCACCGCATGGCATCGCCGCGCAGCTCGGTCCGGGGCGCCCGATGACGACAGGATACCGGGATGGCGGGACGCGCGAGCCTCCGCTCCTCGTGATCACGTTCGCGCGATCGAAGGTGCGAGAGCTCGTGAACGTCGTCGCCGCGGTCGCGCTGTGCGCATGGCCGCTGCTGCTCGACTGCGACCTGCGGGTCGGCTGCTACCTCGCGGCGCCGTTCGTGCTGCTCGCCTACGTGGCGCTCGCCCGGCTCGTGAACCGGATCCGGCTCGTCGCACAGCGGGAGCTGAAGGTCTCGCACGGGCCGCTGCCCTGGATCGGCGCGGGCCCCTTTCGACTCGAGGACATCGAGGCCTTCAGCGTTCGCTCCGCCCGCATCCGCCGCGTCCGCTACTGCCGTCTCGTCGCGCGCGTGAAGGGCCGCGACGAGACGCTGATCCGCGTGATCTTCGACGACGTGCAAGCGCACTACCTCGCCGACGCACTGCGCGCGTGGCTCGAGACGGCGCGGCGCTGATCACCGGGGCTCCGCGGAGATCGCGCGAGCACCGGGTCGACGCGCTAGGCTTCCTCGATGCTCGCCGAGGCGCAGATCGCCGCGCTCGTGAAGGAGGGTCGTCACGAGGAAGCCGCGCGGCTCTGCGCGGAGGCTGGGCAGCCCGCGCGCGCCGCGGAGCTGCTCGCGACGATCTGGAAGTACGACGAGGCCGTGAAGATCGCGAGCGACGCCGGGCTCTACGACGAGGCCTACCGTCACGCGATCACGACGAAGGATCGCGATCTCGGCGCCGGGCTCCTCCCCGAGC
>JALYRN010000282.1 GCA_030855295.1 Myxococcota bacterium
CCCAGATCGCGCGCGCGAACGGATCTCCCTCCTGCCACGCGCGATCCAGCCGCTCGAGCGCGAGGCTCGCCTCGAGCAGCGCGCCGATCACCCTCCGGCTCGAGGGCGCCCACGACGACCACGGCGACTCGCACGCGCCGTCGCCCGCACAGCGATCGGCGATCAGCGCCGCGAGCTCGCCGTCCTCGCCGTCCTCGATCGCGCGGCCGACCGCGCGGATCAGCAGCGCGTCGCGACGGACGCCTTCGCTTCCTTCGAACGAGATCGGCTGGCCGGTCTCGAGGGCCTGCTGCAGCTCGAGGGCGCTCCGGAGCTCGGCGATCGTCGCGCTCCGATCACCGGCGTCGAGGCGATCGAGCTCCGCGCGCAGCGCCGGCGCGATCGACCGCGCCGGCACCGTCATCGCGTGCGCCAGGCGTCGGTCGAGCGATGCGTGCCGCGGATCGAGATACGCGATCAGCCACAGATCGATCGCCGCGCGCGCACGCGCGACGCGCGGCTCTCCGCTGATGCGGCGTCCGTCGACCGATCTCGGATCGAGGAAGCGGATCGCATCGAGCGTGCGCGTCCCCTCGAGCTCGTAGCTGTCGAACGCGGCCTGCGCGCGACGTCGCGTCTCACGGCTCGGTTGCGCGCTCGCGGGTGAGCCCGCCGCGACGAGCCCCATCGCGAGGCACGCTGCCACGGCCGAGCCCACGGTGCGTCCACGGAATTCGGTGATCATGGCCATGAGAAGGACCATGCGCACCCGAACCTACATCTCCAATCGGAGACGCGGGACAAACGGCTCGCCCGCTCCGCGCGCTCCCGTACGCGCCCGCTCCGGGGCGAGCACTCCTGTGGTCCTCAGTAGTTACAGCAGCGGAACCCGGTGTTCGGGAACGCGAAGGTCGAGCCGCCGACCGTGAAGTCGAACTCGCACGTTCGCCCCGGCTCGACGTTGGTGTAGCTCCCGCCGCGGATCTGATGAACGCCCGGCGACACCGGCGTGTACGTCCACTCCTTGACGTTGCCGGACAGGTCGTAGATGCGATCCGCGGTCGCGCCCCAGCTCGCGTAGCAGGCCGGGAACGTCGCGCTCGCGGTCGTCATCAGGCAGTCCTGATCGCCGGCCGCCGTCGAGCAGTCGTACTCGTCGCCGTTGCAGCGCAGCGGCGACGAGGTCGAGCACGAGCTCGAGTAGGCCCAGTCGCACGCGAGCGAGGGTCCCTCGCACGCGATCTCCCAGTCCTCGGCGTCGCAGAGCCGCCATCCGGTGCCGAGCGCGGTGCACGCGGCGTTCGCTTCGCCCCAGGTCACGTTCGTCCACGGCAGCACGCCGGGGCGCGAGCAAGCCAGCCGCGACGCCGACCCCTGCGAGGTCGCGGTCGCGTCGGCGCGAGACGCCTCGTACCGCATCACGCGAACCGACCCCGAGGTCGCTCGCGGAACCGTCACGGTCGGGATCGCAGAGAGCGGGATCGCCTCGTCGATGCGCGTGTCGCAGTCGTCGTCGCGATCGTTGCACGCCTCGGTCGTCGGCGTGCCCGCCGCCGGGGCGGTGCAGACGGTCCCCGAGCCATCGGCCGCGCACGCGATCACGCCCGTGCGGCGGCACTCACCGACGCCGTTCGCGCACGAGGTCCCGATGCCGGGGAACGGCTCGTCGAACGATCCGTCGCAGTCGTTGTCGCGCCCGTCGCACGTCGCCTCCGTCGACTCGTAGGTCGCCGGGTACGAGCACGTCCATCCCGACGTGCCTCCGCACGTCGCCGACGTCCCCGAGCAGACGCCGTTCGACAAGCAGAAGCTCGAGGGCGAGGTCAGCGACTCGTCGGTGCGGGTGTCGCAGTCGTCGTCGCGCCCGTTGCAGATCTCGGCGCCCGCCGGGCTGCACGAGTACTCGCATCCGTCGCTCGCGGTGCCGTTCGCGTCGACGAACCCGCTCTGACAAGCGAGGATCCGGCACGCCCCGCCGACGCACCGCGGGATCGCGTTCGCGAGCATGCAGACGTTCCCGCACGCGCCGCAGTTCCGGACGTCGGTCGACAGCGAGAACGTCTCGTCGACGCGGGTGTCGCAGTCGTCGTCGCGCGTGTTGCACGCCTCGGTCGCCGGACCGACGGACCCGCTGCACACCAGCGTTCCACCGGTGCACGTCTGCGTTCCGGCCACGCACTCGCCCGTGCCGGTCCCACACGACGCGCCGCCACCGGGGTTGCCCTCGTCGATCGAGGCGTCGCAGTCGTCGTCGAGGCCGTTGCACGACTCCGCCGCCGCGCCGACCGCGCCGATGCACGTCAGCGTACCGCCGCCGCAGGTCAGCGTGCCCGGCGCGCACCGACCGACGTCGCTGCCGCAGCTTCCGCCGCCGCCCGGGTTGCCCTCGTCGGTCGAGCCGTCGCAGTCGTCGTCCGCGCCGTTGCACGTCTCGCTGACGGCGCCGGTGCCGCCCTCGCACGCGATCACCCCGCCGCGGCAGTGGTTCGTGCCGGACGAGCACGCGCCCGTCGAGGTGCCGCAGCTCCCGCCACCGCCCGGATCGCCCTCGTCGATCGACGCGTCGCAGTCGTCGTCGAGCCCGTTGCACGACTCGGTGCCCGGAGGCGTCGCGCCGACGCAGACCAGCGCGCCGCCGGTGCACTGCTCGCGCCCCGCGACGCAGGCGCCGACCGAGCTGCCGCAGATGCGACCGCCCTCGGGGTTGCTCTCGTCGCTGGTGCCGTCGCAGTCATCGTCGAGGCCGTTGCACGCCTCGACCACCGGCGATACGCCGCCGATGCAGGTCACACGTCCCATCACGCACTGCTCGACGCCCGCCGTGCACTCGCCAGCGTTCGTGCCGCAGCTCCCGCCTCCGCCGGGATCGCCCTCGTCGACCGCGCCGTCGCAGTCGTCGTCACGCCCGTTGCACGTCTCGACGGCCGGGTCCGCCGCGGTGCACGCGTACTCGCAGCCGTTGCTCGCCACTCCGTCGATGTCGTAGTAGCCCGCCTCGCACGCGCCGAGCGCGCACGCGCCGAGGGCGGGCGCCGCGGCAGGCTCACAGGTCGCCGCCGCGTGGATGAAGCGGCAGGTGCGCCCGCAGCGGCCGCAGTTCGAGGCGTCGGTCGAGAGATCGACGTCCTCGTCGACCATGAAGTCGCAGTCGTTGTCGCGCAGATCGCAGAGCGTGTCGTCGGTCGCGGTCGGCAGGCAGCGCGTCTCGCAGCCGTTCGACGGATCGCCGTCTCGATCGAAGCGGCCGACATCGCACATCGCGATCGTGCAGACGCCCGCCACGCACTCACCGAACGCGCCCGGCGGCGCGCACGCGAGGCCGCAGCCGCCGCAGTGCATCTCGTCGGTCGTGGTGTCGATCCCCTCGTCGACCATCATGTCGCAGTCGTCGTCGTGGACGTTGCAGAGCTCCGGCGCGCCGGGAACGCAGCCGTCGGGAAGACCGGCGTCGGGTGGACCCGCATCGCGAGCACCGGCGTCGCGCCCCGCATCCCCCGGGCCGGCGTCGCCGGGACCGGCGTCGGCCGGGCCGGCGTCGTCGTCGGTGCAGGTCAGGCAGTACGGATCGACGTCACAGCCCGACGTCACGAGCGCGAGCGCGACGATCGCAGCGCCCGCGATCGCGCGGAGAGGGCGCACCGAGCGCGACCTCCGACGCGCTCGCCGCACCAGCAGCCCGAGCGCCACCAGGAGCACCATCGCGAGCGCGCCCGGCGTCGGCGCGCGTCGATCCGCGCCCGCGCCCACCGTGCAGAAGCAGCCGCCGCCACCGGCCGCGAGCACCCGCGCCTCTTCGTCGGTGTCGACGTGACCGCCGTCGATCCCGGCGTCGACGCCCGCGTCGGGTCGAACGATCGGGCGCGTGCACTCGCCCGCCTCACAGGTCTCGCCCTCCGGGCAGCGCACGCCGATGCACGCGTCGGCCTCGCAGTCGCCGGTGAGCGGATCACACTCCGTGCCCGCCGGGCACGTCACGCCGACGCAGCCGTCGTCGACGCAGCTGCCGTCCGCCGGATCGCAGACCTCGCCGCTCGCGCACGTCACGTCCGCGCAGCGATCCTCGACGCACACGCCGCGCTCGCAGCGCTCGTCGCCCGCGCACATCACCGTCGCGCAGCTCGGCTCGCACACGCCCGCGCGACACACCTCGGCCGGGTCGCAGGTGATGGTCGCGCAGGGATCCGCGACGCAGTCTCCGCTGCTCGGATCGCACACCTCACCGCCCGGACAGCCCAGCTCGATGCAGCTGTCCTCGACGCAGCGGCCCGACGTGTCGCGCGGGTTGCACACGGTGCCGCCGGCGCAGACCACGCCGTCGCACGAGAACGTGCACTCGTTGTTGCGGCACACGCAATTCGCGACGTCCTCGCCGTCCGGCGCGCAGAGCACCTCGCCGTCGCGCGTGATCGTCTCGGTGCCGCAGCTCGCGTCGTCGCAGCGCGGCGCGACGCAGTGACACACGCCGCCTTCGGTGAACGGCGTGCGCCCCGTCGGACAGGTCGGCCCGAACTCGCTGTCGACGCAAGGCAGCGCGCACTGGCACTCGACGCACGCCGAGCCCATCGGACAGAGCGAGCCACCGGGCGGCGCCTCGTCGACGGTCGCGTCGCAGTCGTTGTCCTCGCAGTCGCAGCCCTCCGGCGTCGGACCGGTCTCGCCGACGCAGACCAGCGCACCGTCGATGCACTGCTGCACGCCCGCCATGCAGAGCCCCTCGTCGACGCCGCACGCGCCTCCGACGCCGAGCCCCTCGTCGGTCGAAGCGTCGCAGTCGTCGTCGAGCCCGTTGCACGCCTCCGCGACCGGACCGACGGCGCCCCGGCACACGACCATGCCGGCCTCGCACACGTTGAAGCCCGGCACGCACTCCCCGACGTCGGTGCCGCACGCCTCGCCGAGGCCCGTGCCCTCGTCGACCAGCGTGTCGCAGTCGTCGTCGAGCGCGTTGCACATCTCTTCGCTCGGCCCGACGGCGCCCTCGCACGCAAGCGCCCCCGCGATGCATCGCGTGGTGCCCGGCGCGCACTCACCGGTGCCGTCGCCGCAGGCCATCCCGCCCTCGGGATCGCCCTCGTCGACCATCCCGTCGCAGTCGTTGTCGAGCCCGTCGCACTGCTCCGCGTTCGGCCCGATCCCGCCGACGCAGGTCAGGGATCCGGACACGCACGCGAGCGCGCCGAGCTCGCAGAGGCCGACGTCGGTGCTGCCGCAGGCCGCGCCGCCGCCGGGGTTGCCCTCGTCGACCAGGCCGTCGCAGTCGTCGTCGCGGGTGTTGCACGTCTCCGCCGCCGGCGTGATGCCGCCGGTGCACGTCAGCGTCCCCGCGACGCACTGGCTCGTCCCCAGCGCGCACTCGCCGGTCGCCGTCCCGCACGCGAGCCCGCCACCGGGATTGCCCTCATCCGTCGTGCCGTCGCAGTCGTCGTCCCGCGTGTTGCAGAGCTCCGCGCGCGGCCCGCGGGCCCCGATGCACGAGAACGTCCCGGAGACGCAGGTCATCACACCGGGGCTGCACTCGCCGGTGCCCGAGCCGCACGCGCCCATCGTCGGTACCGACTCGTCCGTCCTGCCGTCGCAGTCGTCGTCGGTCGCGTTGCACGTCTCGCTGCCCGGGCTGGTGCCGCCCACGCACGTCAGCGCCCCCGCGACGCACTGCACGGTCCCCGGATCGCACACGCCGATGCTGGAGCCGCACGCGCCGCCGGTGCCGCTCGTTCCGTCATCGATCGTGCCGTCGCAGTCGTCGTCGATCGCGTTGCAGATCTCGCTCGTCGGCGTGACGCCGCCGGTGCAAGTGCCCCAGCCGCCCGCGGCGCAGAGCTGTGAGCCGGGCTCGCACGCGCCGGTGCTGGTGCCGCACGCGCGCGACATCCCGTCGATCACTCCGTCGCAGTCGTTGTCGCGGTTGTCGCAGGTCTCCGCGACCGGACCGACCGACCCGGCGCAGCTCCCCCACGCCCCTGCCGAGCACGTCTGCGTGCCGGTCGTGCACTCGCCGACGTCGACGCCGCACGAGCGCGTCAGCGGGCCCTCGTCGATCCTCGTGTCGCAGTCGTTGTCGAGGTTGTCGCAGATCTCCGTCGTCGGCGTGCAGCCGATGGTGCACGCGCCCTCGTCGAACGAGCCGTCGCAGTCGTCGTCGAGCCCGTTGCACGTCTCGCTCGGCGCCGCGCCGCAGGTGCCGCACGCGTTGGACACGCCCTCGTCGGTGCGCGTGTCGCAGTCGTCGTCGGCGCCGTTGCACGTCTCGCTCGGCACCGCGCCGCACGCGCCGCACGCGTTGAGCACGCCCTCGTCGATCCGCGTGTCGCAGTCGTCGTCGAGCCCGTTGCACGTCTCGAACACCAGCGAGCGCTGCACGATGTCCGCCAGCCCCGCCGAGAGCGTGAACGGATCGTTCGCGAAGTACGCGGTGTCGCCGCCCGACGAGCCCGCGTCGGTGCCGCCCGCCGTCGCGATCGCGTTCAGCGAGTCCTCGCTGGCGCTGTCGATCGCGAGCCCGACCACGTACGTCGGGATGCCCGCCGCGCGGAGGTCGCGGGCCGCGTCCACGGGATCTCCGCCGCAGCTCTCCGCGCCGTCGGTGAGCAGGATCACGGAGTACGGCCGGCACGCCGCCGCGGCGTCGGAGCTGCGGATCGGGCTCACGTAGCTCGAGACCGACGTGAGCAGGCCCGCGAGCGGCGTCGCCCCCTCGGGCCGCAGCTCGCAGTCACCGGTGGTGACGTGGCTGCAGTAGTTCCCGGTCGTCGTCGTGTTGACGAAGTTGGTCTCCGCTCCGTCGAGCCAGCCGAGGATGCCGTACGTGTTGTCCAGCCCGGCCCACGGCCCGACGTCGCTGAACCCGACGAGCACGTCGCCGCCGGTGCAGGTGCCCGAGTAATTCGTGCACACGGTGGGGCTCCCGCCGGCCCAGACGTAGAGCTCGGGATCGCCGTTGTCGCCGGGGCGACACTCCGCCGGGATCAGCGAGCCCCAGTCGCGGTTGCAGAGCAAGCCGGTGTTGCACTGCGGGTTGCCGTACGACGTCACGAACGCCGAGGGGCCGCTGCGACACTCGAAGTCCTGGGCGCGTAGGCACGAGCGGTTGAGGCTCTGTTCCTGGTGGAAGCGCGCGAGCGCCCAGTCGACGTCGCCGTAGGCGAGCACGATGTCGCTGAGCGCGTTCTTCGCGACGTACATGCGGCTGTCGTCCGTCCGCCCGTCGCAGTCGGTGTCGATGCCCGCCGTGCAGTTCGTGCCGCACTGACCGCCCCACGCCCGCGTGCTGCAGCCCGTGAGCACGCCGTCGCCGAAGGTCGGCACGCCATCGACGTCGAGCGCCATCGATCCGGACGTGTCGAACGCGACGACGATGCGTGGGCGCACCTGCGCGGACGCGGGCGAGGCGATCAGCGCGAGCGCGAGCGCTGCGACGAGGTGCGGGGCGCGATCGATCATGACGTTCTCCGAAGACACGAGACGGACGATCGGAGACGGACGGCGACCAGCGCCGCTCGCCTTCGAGCCCCCCGAGCGATCCGAACATGTGCAGCGGAAACGGTCAACGGGGCTGCGCGTCCGCTCACAGCTACCCACCTGGTGTCCCCGCGATTGACACTGCCCTCCCCGCGGCCCATCCCTCGCGCGTGTCTTCGCCCGACGCGGTCGTGATCGGCGGCGGCGTGATGGGCTGCGCCATCGCGCTGCGCCTCGCGAGCCGCGGCGTGCGCACCCTGGTGCTCGAGCGCAGCGTGCCGGGCGCCGAAGCGTCGAGCGTCGCGGCCGGGATCCTCGCGCCTCGGATCGAGCACGGCGAGCCCGGTCCTGCGACGCGCCTCGGCGTCCAGAGC
>JALYRN010001176.1 GCA_030855295.1 Myxococcota bacterium
GAGCAGGAGTGAGCGAGCGGAGAGGAGGAGAGGGACTGCTCGCATCGGGGGCCTCGCGATAGAGAGAAGACGGACGTGGCCGGGGCGACGAAGGGTAACCGCGCACGGACGCGGGCGCGACCGGAAGGCGCGAGCGGTCGAGCCGCTTCAGCCGCGCCGGGCGCGCCGGGCGGCGTGAGCGAGCATCCCGAGCATCGCGACGAGCACCAGCGCGGCGGGCGCGGGGCGTGAGCCCGGCGCGATCGCGCAGAACGGGCCCGAGCACGGCGGGTCGTACGCGACGAGCTGGACCGCCGCATCGCTCTCGTCGGTGGTGTCGAGGCAGCGCACCGCGCTGCGCGGCCCGACGTTCCCCGCCCAGTCCATCAGCGCCGCCGCGAAGCAGAACGGCCCGCTCGCGCGCAGCGGGCCGCCGTCGCGGCGATGACCTTCGGCTCCACCGAGCACGATCGTGGAGACCAGGCGGCGCGAGGGCGGGCCGCCATCGTACGCGAACCCCATCGAGAACGCCTCGACGCTCGCGGCGTCCGCTTCGGTCGCGCCGACGAACACGACGGTGACGAGCTCGTCGCGCGGCGTGGTGTCGTCGGTGCCGGCGACCTCCAGCACGAGCGAGTCGACCTGACAGCTCGTGCCGGTCTCGGGCGCGTCGTCGGCGAACATCACGCGCACGTCGACGAGCTCTGCCGCCGAGGGCGGGGTCGTGTCGGGGCCGCCCCCGAAGACGAGCGCGTGGCGGCACGTGCCGGTGGCCGGACAGTCGTCGGTCGGCGCGAACACAGCGCCGGGCGCGACGTCCTCCGCAGGCCTGCGCACCTCGTACCCGAGCGCGGCGCTCAGCTCGGCGTCGCGCACCAGCGGGAGCGGCGCGCCCGAGGCGTCGCGCCACTCGAGCGAGGACGTGAAGAGGGCGTTGGTCGGGAACTCGGTGGCCGAGAACCACGGCGAGGCCGGTGTGCGCGTGGGCCCGGGCTCGATCGAGCAGCTGCACGCGTGCGCGGTGCGCGCGCCGACCCCGAGCACGAGCACCGACGCGAACGCCGACGCGAGCATCGACCCGAGAACCATCCCACGCATCTCGTACCTCCGCGCGTGCCGCGTTGAGCCGCAGCGGCCGTGCACTCGGTGCAGAGCACGATCCGGGCCTCCGGCGCGATCGGCCGGCGCGCTCAGGGGCTGTCTAAAAATCGGCTCGCCCGCTCCGGGCGCTTCCGTCCGCGCGCGAAGCGCGCGCTCCCGTACGCGCCCTCCGGGGCGAGCACTCCTGTCGACTCAGGCCGCGGTGGCGTCGACGTCGGGCTCGTCGTCGCCCGCGCCGTCGTTCTTCTTCGCGCGCTTCTCGGCCCGTGCGACCAGCTTCTGCGCGAGCTCGGGGCCGACCGCGATCGCGACCTCGCCACCGCGTGCCCAGCGCGTCGGGATCCACGCCTTGGGCATGCCGAGCCCGTACGCGAGCACGAGCACGAGCGCGAAGATCGCGACCGCGGTGATCCCGAGCGCGACACTCGAGACCGCCACGCCGAACGCACCGAGCAGGCCCGCGAGCGCGAGGCCCAGCAGCAACCACGTCCGATGCTGGAGCGCGGCGTCGATCGCGGCGTCGTGCGTGCGGCAGAGCGGCACGTCGAGCTGCAGCTTCGACGTCGCGCCGTGCGCGATCCACGCGCCCACCGAGACCACTCCGACGATTCCGACGAGGACCGCTGCCATCATCGCGGGGTCGTCGCGGAACGTGCCGCGCATCGAGCTCGCGAGCGCCGCGCCGACCACGCCGCCCGCGGCGCCGGCCCCCGCTCCGTGGTGGCCCATCGCGAACTGCTGATGTCGTCGCACCACGTCGCGCGTCGCGCCGCATTTGACGCAGATCTTCGGGATGCGCGCGCGCTCGCGCACGATCAGCAGATCTCCCTCGGCTCGCATCCCGATCTCCATGCGGGCGTTCTACGCCGCGCCGGGCGTGCGGATCCCCGCCGCGGCGTCGCGGCCGGTGCACACGATCACGGCGGGCCTCCGAGCTCGTCGAGGCGGCGTCGCGCGGTCGTCCACGACGGCTGCACGCTCAGGCCGCGCGCGTAGGCGCGCCGGGCCGCGTCGTCGTTGCCGCCGCGCCGCAGCACGTCACCGAGCAGCACCCAGTGGCTCGCGTACTCGGGGCGCGTGCGCACCAGCCGCTGCGCCCACAGCAGCGCCTGCGGGAGCTCGTCGCGCTCGAGATGCACATACGCGAGGCCCGCGGTCGCGCGGCCGTTCGTGGCCTCGACCGCGAGCACTTGGTGGTAGGCGTCGCGGGCATCGTCGAGCCGCCCGCGCTGCCGCGCGGTGGTCGCCTCGCGCAGGAGCCGGCGGACGAGCGCGAACTGCTCGCGAC
>JALYRN010001177.1 GCA_030855295.1 Myxococcota bacterium
CTCGATGATGTCGTGCCGCAATGCGGAAGCGCCCTGCCGCGACGCGTCCCCGCCCGCTTCGAGCAAGCGCATCGTCTTGCGGTCGACGGTCCATGGCGCCGCGGGATCGGACCACACCGCGACGACCTCGGGATCCCCGGTGCGCGGATCGCAGCTCGCCGCCCAGCCGCTCGCGCCGTCGTCGCGCACCGTGACGCGCACGGACGCCTCGGTGCGCGCGCCGCCGAGCGCGACCAAGAGCTCGCTCGACTCGAGCACGCGGAAGAGCTCACGAACGCGCGCGCGGACGTCGTCGCCCGGCCGCAGCGCGATCGTGCCCGGCCACAGCCGCCGACACCGAGCGGCGAGCGCGTAGGTCGCGAAGAGCGATCCGAGCTCGACGACGGGGTGCGGCAGATCGAGCGCGAGCGCCGACGTCACGGCCGAGAGCACCTGCCCCTCGGCGTCGTCGGACAGCCCGATCGCCCACATCGCGCCGAACGGCACGCCGAGGTCGACGACGCGCGCGAGATCCGCCGCCTCCTCGCCCATCGCGGCGAGCTCGTCGCGGCGCAGCGAGGCGAGCTCCCGCACGCCCGCCAGCGGTCCGATCGTCACCGGGAGCGCTCCCACGCCCCCGAGCCTCGCCGATCTCGATCCCACCCGACAAGGCTCCGATCGAGGCAGCGTGCTCGGATCAGGAGGTCAGACCGCCTCGACGATCAGCGCGACCGCCTCGCCGCCGCCGATGCACAGCGTCGCGAGGCCACGCTTCGCGCGGCGATCCTTCATCGCGTGCACGAGCGTCGTCAGGATGCGCGCGCCGCTCGCGCCGATCGGATGGCCGAGCGCGACCGCGCCGCCGCGCACGTTGACCTTCTCGAGGTCGATGCCGGCGTTCTTCGCGGTCACCATCGCGACCACCGCGAAGGCCTCGTTGATCTCGAAGAGATCGATGTCGCCGATCGCGAGGCCGGTGCGCGAGAGCGCGTTCGTGATCGCGCCGACCGGCGCGGTCGTGAACCACTCGGGCGCCTGCGCGTGGCCGCCGTAGCCGACGACGCGCGCCAGCGGCGTGAGGCCCTTCTTCTTCACGGTCTCGCCGCTCGCGAGCATCAGCGCGGCGGCGCCGTCGTTGATCTTCGACGCGTTCGCCGCGGTGATGGTGCCGTCCTTGTCGAACGCGGGGCGCAGCCCGGCCATCTTGTCGAGCTTGGCGCGCCGCGGCTCCTCGTCGTCCCGGACGATCGTCGCCTCGCCCTTGCGGCCCTCGATGCGCACCTCGGCGATTTCGTTCTGGAATTCGCCCTTCTCCATCGCCGCGAGCGCGCGCTGGTAGGAGCGCGTCGCGAACGCGTCCTGGGCCTCGCGCGTGAAGCCGTGCTCCTTCACGCAGAGCTCGCCGGCGTTGCCCATGTGCCAGTTCTTGTAGGGATCCCAGAGGCCGTCGTGGACCATGGAGTCGACGATCTGCCCGTTGCCCATGCGGTACCCGCCGCGCGCCTGGGGCAGCAGGTACGGCGCCTGGCTCATCGACTCCATGCCGCCCGCGAGCACCACCTCGGCGTCGCCGAGCAGGATCGACTTGGTGCCGAAGATCACCGCCTGCAGGCCGCTGCCACAGACCTTGCCGATGGTCGTCGCGGGGACGCGATCGGGGATGCCGGCGAGCCGTGCGGCCTGGCGCGCGGGAGCCTGCCCCTCGCCCGCCGTGAGCACGTTGCCCATGAACGTCTCGTCGACATCGTCCGCGCTCAGGCCGGAGCGCGCGAGCGCCGCGCCGATCGCGGTCGCGCCCAGCCGCACCGCGGGGACCTCGGAGAGCGCGCCCTGGAAGGAGCCGACCGGCGTGCGCGCGGCGGCGACGATGAAGACCTCACGCTTCGACATGGTTCCTCCGTGTAGGAAGGGTCTCTTGGCACCCGTCGCGCGGACGCGTCAAGGCATGCCGGAGCGCATGCGCACGGCACGTGCTGCGCGCGGCGCGGAGCCGCCACCGGGCGCAGCCGCTCCCATCCGTCGCTCTCAGAGCCCGGCGTCGACCGGCGTCATCGCGGCGCCGTCGAGCGCCATCGCGGCATCGTCGACCATCCCGGCGTCGGAGGGAGGCGGCGCCGCGTCGACCGGCGTCGTGCCGGCGTCGCGCGTCGTCCGCCCCGCATCGCTGCCGTCGCTCTGGCCACACCCGCTGATCGGCGCAGGCGGCGTCGCGAGGAGCAGCGTCTCCGCGCTCGAGATCGCGCGGAGCGTCGCGCCCTCGCGCGCGAAGCCCCCGGTCACGAGCACCCGGTCCCCCGGCAGCGGCGCGATCGCGTGGCCCCAGCGCGGTCCGATCATGCTCGCGAGCACGTCCGCCGCGTAGGTGCCGGTGGCGTCGCGCGAGACT
>JALYRN010000283.1 GCA_030855295.1 Myxococcota bacterium
GTGGCGCGGCGCCGCGCTGAGGAGAACCGCGTGAACCTCCGCCGCCTCTCCGCGATCGTCCTCACCTCCGCGCTGATCTCGCTGATCGGCGTCGGCACATCGCGCGCGGAGATCATCGAGCGGGTGATCGCGGTCGTGAACGACGACGCGATCTTCCTCTCCCAGCTCCGCCAGAAGGCCGCCCCGTTCCTGCAGCGCGCGATGGCAGCGCCGACCGACGCCCAGCGGATGCAGGCGATCCAGCAGATCTACGCGCAGCTGCTCGATCGCATGATCGACGAGCGCTTGATCCTGCAGGCGGCCGACGAGGACGACGTCACGGTCTCGGCCACCGAGGTCAACCAGGCGATCGAGAACGTCCGCACCCAGAGCGGCCTCGAGGATCGCGAGTTCTGGCAGGCCGTCGGCGCGCAGGGCTTCACCCCGGCACAGTACCGGCGCGACGTCCGCCAGCAGCTCCTCCGCCTCAAGGTGCTGAACGAGCGCGTGCGCGGCCGCGTGAACATCACCGAGGAGGACGTGCGCCGCCGCTACGACGAGATGGCGGTGCGCGC
Organism: Myxococcota bacterium; assembly: GCA_030855295.1. GTDB lineage: Bacteria > Myxococcota_A > Polyangia > Polyangiales > Sandaracinaceae > Sandaracinus. The sequence continues at coordinate 555 of JALYRN010000283.1, forward strand.
GCGTCGCGAGTCGACGTTCCAGGCCGAGTACATCCGCCTGCCGCTCTCGGCCGACGCGAGCGCGACCGAGATCCACCAGGCGATGCGCGAGGCCGACGAGATCCGTGACGGCATCGAGACCGCGGGCGACTTCGAGGCCGCGCGCGAGGAGTACGGCGGCGGGGAGACCGGCAACGTCTCGGAGCGCGATCTCGCCCCCGAGCTCGGCGACACGCTGCTGGCGCTCGAGGAGGGCGAGATTTCGCAGCCGGTGCGGAGCGAGACGTCGAACGCGGTGTTCATCTTCCATCTGCTCGAGCGCGACGTCGCCGCCGAGGCGCTCCCGGCGTACGAGGACGTCAGGATGGACGTGTACCGCGACATGATGCAGGAGCAGATGACCCGTCAGGAGGAGCTCTTCCTGTCGGAGCTGCGCCGGCGCGCGGTCATCGATCGCCGTCTCGAGATGTGAGCGAGGGCCGCGATGCCCCTGCCCGAGTTCAGCCCCTACCTCGCGAGCACACTGGTCACGCGCGTCCCGGTCGCGACCGATCAGATGACGCTGGAGATCGCTCCGCCCGACGGCGCGCTCGAGCTCTTCCAGCGTCCCGGCCAGTTCTGCCGCATCCGCGTCGCCGCCGACGAGGCCGCGGCGCACGAGGGCATCTTCGCGATGCTCTCCGCGCCCGGCGAGCACGCGCTGCGCTTCCTGATCCGGACGCCGAACCCCGAGGGCGGCGAGGCCGCGGATCGCCTCGCGGTGCTCCCGATCGGCAGCCCGCTGGAGATCACGCTGCCGACCGGCGATGGCTTCCCCGTCGATCGCGCGCGCGGCCGAGACCTCCACTTCGTCGCGACCGGCACCGCCATCGCGCCGGTGCGCTCCGCGATGGAGTTCGTGCTCTCGCGGCGCAGCGATTTCGGCTCGCTCACGCTGCACCACGGCCTCCGCAGCCCCGAGCACCTCGCGATCGCGGACGACGTCGAGCGCTGGCGCGCGGCCGGCGTCGAGATCTTCCTGCACTACTCGGAGCCGCGACCGGACGGGTCGCTCCTCGGCGTGCGCGTGCAGGACGCGGTTCTCGAGCGCGTGCACGCGTTCGAGCGCGCCGCCTTCATCGCGTGCGGCCAGAGCGCGATGGTGAAGGAGCTCCGCGAGATGATCGCCGCGCGCCGCGGCGACCCGACCCTCGTGCTCCATAACTATTAGCTGGCGGGGGGCCCCGTCCGATCGCGCGCGACGCGCGGTCGCAGGTGTCGCGTCGGCTCGCGGATCTCGCGCGGCGACGTCGTGCCCCCGCGTGCTGCCGCCCTACTCCTCGGCTGCGAGCGCGGTCGGCTCGTCCGCGTGGGGCGGTTTCTCCTTCTTCGTCACCAGCCGATCGAGGCGCTGGAAGGGCCAGCGCACGACCGCGCCCACCGCTTTCACCACGCGCGAGTGCGACACGTCGTCGAGCCACGAGAAGATCACCGGCGTCGCGATCAGCGTCAGCAGCAGCGACAGCGTCTGCCCGCCCGCGATCACCGAGCCCATCGCGCGGTTCGTGCCCGACCCGGCGCCGCTCGAGACGAGCAGCGGCATCATCCCGGCGACGAACGCAATCGTCGTCATCAGGATCGGCCTCAGGCGATCGCGGTTGCCGAGCATCACGGCGTCCGCGCGCGAGAGCCCCTTGCGGCGCAGACCGCGGATGTGATCGATCTGCAGGATCGAGTTCTTCTTCACGACGCCGAAGAGCACGAGCACGCCGAGCATCGAGTAGATGTTCAGTGACTGCCCGAGCACCAGCACCGAGAAGATCGCGAACGGCAGCGTCAGCGGCAGCGACGCGAGGATCGTCACCGGATGGATCCAGCTCTCGAACTGCGCCGCGAGCACCAGGTACATGAACGTGAACGACAGGAACACCGCGAGCAGGAAGCTCTGCAGCGCGCGCCCCATCTCGCGCGACCGGCCCGAGAGCTGCGCCCGGTACGCCGGATCCATGTTCATGTCGGCGCGGATCTCCTCGAGACCGTCGACGATCGCCTGCTCCGACGAGCCCGGCGTCGTCGAGATGAAGATCGTCGCCTGACGCTGGCGGCCGATGTGCTGGATCGACGCCGGCCCCGTCGTCGCCTCGATCGACGCGACGTCGCTGAGCCGCACGCTCTGTCCGGTCGCCGTCGGCACGGTGATCTGCGCGATGTCCTCGGGGCGGCTGCGGAACTCCGAGCCCGCGCGCAGGCGCACGTCGTACTGCTCGCCGGCCTCCGAGTAGTCGGTCACCTCGACGCCGCCGACCATCAGCTGCATCGCGCTCGCGATGTCGATCACGCTGACGCCGAGATCCGCCGCGCGCCGACGATCGATCTGGATCTCGTACGCCGGCCTTCCGGTCACCAGCGACGTGCTCGCCTCCGCGACGCCGGGGATCTGCCGCGCCTCCGTCAGCATGTGCTGGACGTACTCGTCGAGCTGCGCGAGGTCCGGGCCCGCGATCACGTACTGCACCGGCGCCGCCTGCTGCCCCGATCCGCCGAACGCCGCGATCGGGTTCACGAGCACGTCGACGCCCTCGGGCGTCAGCGCCGGGAGCACCTCCGAGCGCACCCGCATCAGCATGTCGTCCTGCGAGAAGTCGCGCTGATCGGTCGGCACCAGCCGCACGTAGAGCGACGACTGGTTCGCGCCGCGGCCGCTCGGATCGCCCGCCGGCGCGCCCACCGTGAGCACCGTCTGATCGACGCCCGGCAGCTCTCGCACCCCGCGCGCGATCCGCTCGCTGATCAGCTGCGTCTGCGCGAGCGAGGTCCCCTCGGGCGCGCGCACGGTGATCTCGAAGCGCGACTCGTCCTCGTTCGGCAGGAAGTTCTTCGGCACCGCTCGGATCATCGGCACCACCGACACCAGCGAGAGCACCAGCACGATGCCGACCGCCCATCGCCGGCGCATCGACCACGCGAGCAGCCACAGGTAGCCGCGCTCCATGCGCTGATAGAGGCGGCCGCCGCTGGCGTGCGCACCGCCCGCGGCGTGCGCGACGTCGGCGAGGCCGCGCGTGCCCTTCTGCCAGCCCAGGTACTGCTCGCGCTCCTCACGTCGATCGCCCGGCGGCGGATCGGGGATCTCGAGCTGCTCCTCGGGCGTCTCCGGCGGCAGCGAGGGCCGCGTCGGGCGCGTGCGCAGGGGGCCCTTCAGCCAGCGCGACGAGAGCATCGGCGTCAGCGTGAACGACACGAACAGCGACACGAGGATCGCGAACGACATCGTGTAGCCGAAGCTCGACATGAACCGGCCGATGATCCCGCCCATGAAGGCGATCGGCAGGAACACCGCGACCAGCGAGAGCGAGGTCGCGAGCACCGCGAGGCTGATCTCCTTGGTCGCGACGACGGCGGCTCGCCGTGGCTCGTAGCCCTTCTCCTCGATGTACCTGACGATGTTCTCGAGGACGACGATCGCGTCGTCGATGACGATGCCGACCGAGAGCGTCAGCCCGAGCAGCGTGATCACGTTGAGCGTCAGCCCGAGCAGCGAGATCAGCGCGAACGTCGAGATGATCGAGGTCGGGATCGCGAGCGCGGTGATCACGGTCGAGCGACCGTTCCGCAGGAAGAGCAGCACCACGAGCGCGGCCAGGAAGCCGCCCACGATCAAGTGCTCCTGCACCGCGTGGATCGAGTTCCGGATGAACTCGCTCTCGTCGCGCACGATCTCGAGCCGGTAGCTGGGCGGGATGTCGGCCTGGATCTCGCCGATGCGCGCGCGCAGCGCGTCGACGACCGCGACGGTGTTGGCGCCCGACTGCTTGCGGATCGAGAGGATGACGACGCTCTGCCCGTCGATCGTCGCGCTCGACTCCGGCTGCTGCCCGACGTCCTCGACCCTCGCGACGTCGCCGACGCGGATCACCCGGCCCTCGCGCTCGCGGATCGGGATCAGCGCGAAGTCCTGCGGCTCGCGGATCCGCCCCGCGACCCGCAGCTGGAAGGTGCGCGCGCCCTGCTCGACGGTGCCGCCGGGGATCTCCACGTTCTCGCGCGCGAGCGCCATCTGCACGTCGCGCGCGGTCAGCCCCAGCGCGGCGAGGCGCGTCGGATCCGTGATCACCTGGATCTCGCGCTCGCGTCCGCCGCTGATCGTGATTCCGCCGACGCCGTTGAGCGACTCGATGCGGCGACGCAGCACGCGATCGGCGAAGTCGGTCGCCTCGCGCGCGCTGCGCTGCGTCCGCACCGCCACGTACATCACCGGCGCGGCGTCGGGATCGACGCGCTCGACGCGCGGCTGCTGCACGTCCTCGGGCAGCTCCGAGATCACCCGTCCGACGCGGTCCCGGACCTCCTCCGACGCCTGACCGACGTCCTTCTCGAGATCGAAGCGCGCGACGACGACGCTGAAGCCCTCGTACGAGCTCGACGTCAGCTCGTCGAGGCCGCTGATCGAGTTGAGCTGCTCCTCGATCGGCTCGGTGACCTCGGTCTCGATCTGCTCGGGCGAGGCGCCGGGCAGGACCGTCGTCACGATGATCGCAGGGAAGTCGATCTTCGGGAAGCGATCGACGCCCAGCCCGAAGAAGCTCGCGCCGCCGATCACCACGAGCGAGAGCACGAGCACCCACGTGAACACGGGGCGGCGGACGCAGATTGCTGCAAGCCACTGCATCGGAGACTCCTTCGTCGATCAGGGCTGCGCGGGGCCCTGCGCGGATCGCGCGCCCGGCGCCGGCGCGGCCGACGTGACGCGAACACCATCGGCGAGCTGGTCGAGCGCACCGGTCGCGACCTGCTCGCCCGCCTCGAGGCCGTCCTCGATCACGATCTCGTCGCCCGTCCGCTCGACGATCGAGACGACGCGCTCCTCGACCACGCCGTCGCGCACGACGAAGACCCGATCGACGCCCGCCTCGGTCATCACCGCGGACGCGGGCACGATCGCCACCGGCTGCGTCTCGCCGGTCTCGATGCGCGCCGTCGCGAACAGACCGGGACGCAGCAGGCGATCCTCGTTCGGCACCACCGCCTCGACCGTCAGGCCGCGCGTGTCGCGCTGCACCGCGGCGCTGACGTAGCGCACCGTGCCCTCGAACGTGCGACCGGGCACCGCATCGACGCGGATCGTCACGCGCTGCCCCGGACGCACCGCGGTCAGGTGCTGCTGCGGGACCTGCACCTCGATCCGGAGCGGGTCGGTCCGCACCAGCGTGACGACCGGCGTCTGCTGCGTGACGAACTCGCCGACCGACACGTCCCGGCTCGCGATCTCGCCCGCGAACGGTGCGCGGATGGTGGCCTCCGACGCCGACGTGCTCGCCTGGGAGAGCGTGCTCCGCGCCGACGCGAGCGACGCGATCGAGCCGCGCGCGTTGTTGAGCGTGGTCTGGTACTGCTCGCGCGCCTGCGCCGCGCGCTGGCGCGTCTCGTCGAGCGCCTGCTCCGCGAGCACGCCTCGCTGCGCGAGCTCCTCGGCGCGCCGCAGGTTGTTCTCCGCGAGCTCGACCGCGGACTGGGCCGCGCGCACGTCGGGCATCTCGTCGGCACGCGGCACCGAGCCGCTCTCGGTCATTCCGAGCCGAGCGCGCGCCTGCTCGAGCTGCGCGCGCGCCGACGCCGCCTGGAGGCGATAGTCGACGTCGCGGAGCCGCACGAGAGGATCCCCCTCGTCGACGACCGAGCCGCGCTCGACGAGGACCTCGACCACGCGCCCCGCGACGACCGACGTGAGGCGGGACTCCTCGTCGGCCACCAACGTGCCGTCGAGCATCAGCGTGACCGGCTGCTCGTGACCGCGCGACACCGCGGTCTGCACCGCGACGGGGTCGGGCTCGGTTCGCTCGTCGGCGCCGCCGTCGCCGTTGCCGCCGCCGCACGCCGCCAGCAGCGCCGCGAGCGACAGCACCCACGGGACCACGACGAATCGCCTTCTCTCATCTGCGACGTGCATTCGATCCTCGAGCCGCCGCGCCCTTGCGGGCGGGCGTCGTCTGTTGTGCAGCCTGCGCGGGACGGAGGAGACGAAGAATCGTGTCCGTCCGAGGAACCGGGAACGGCAGCTCCGGCATGCCGGGGGTGCGGATCGACATGCCGCGCATCAGGCAGACCAGCGCCGACGCGAGCTCCACCGAGTCGACGTCGTCCTCGACGTCGCCGTCGCGCTGCGCCTCCGCGATCAGCCGAGCGACGCGGCCGTGCAGCGCGCGGAAGTGCTCGAGCAACCGCGCGCGCAGGTGCTCGGGCATCACGCCCTGCATCATCGCCTGCGCGACCACGCGGCCGGGCTCGACACCGCCGGCGCAGACGCGGTTCCGCGAGCGCTCGATGCCGGCGACGATGCGCGCGATCGCGGGCAGGTCGGAGTCCCCCGCGAGGTCCGCGTCGACCTTCTGGATCATCTGATCGACGATCGCGCCGAAGATGGCGTCCTTGCTCTCGAAGTAGTGATAGACGAGCCCGTGCGACAGGCCGGCGGCCGCCGCGATGTCGGACACCTTCGCCTTCGCGAGCCCCTTCGCCCCGAACACCCGCGCCGCCGCCAAGAGGATTTCCTCTCGGCGCGCATCGCGAATCTCCTGGTTGTCTTTCGGCGAGCGCGGCATCACAAACAGCGTTGATTGACTGGTCGGTCAGTCATTGGTGCCGACCCGGGCCGGAGTCAAGCTCCCGCTCGGTCGCATGGAGGTCTCGACACAATGCATCGCGTCTCGCCGCTCCTCGCCGCGCTCCTGCTCGCCGTCTCGGCCCTCGCACCAGCGGTCGCACGCGCGCAGCAGCCCCTGGCCGAGTTCCTCGAAGCCGCCGACACCGCCGCGCTCGACGCCCGCGAGGCCCGCGCCGCGCTGCGCCAGGCGCAGTCGCAGGTCGACGAGGCGCGTGCGCGCTTGCTCCCGAGCTTCAGCGCGACCGGCACCTACCAGCGCAACGAGTTCGAGGCCGCCTTCGCGGGCCCCGCGGGGCGCGTCGTCATCCAGCCGTACGACGCCCTGACCGCGACGTTCGCGCTCACCGTGCCCCTGATCGACATCAACGCGTGGTCCGGCTTCTTCCAGAGCGAGGCGTTCGCCGAGCTCGCCGAGGCGCGCCTCGAGCTCGCCGACCAGAACGTCGAGGTCGCGGTCGTGCAGGTCTGGCATCAGCTCGTCGGCGCCCGCGCGCTCACCCAGGCCGCACAGCGCAACCTCGAGGCGCTCGAGCGCAACCGTGTCGCGGCGTCGGCGCGCGTCGAGGTCGGCGTCGCGCCGCAGCTCGAGCTCGCGCGTGCCGAGGCCGAGGT
>JALYRN010000007.1 GCA_030855295.1 Myxococcota bacterium
CTTCCGGCAGAACGAGCACGGGCGACGGCGCGGCGGCATCGCCGCCCAGCATCCGATCCCGGCTCACGCCCCGAGGTGGACCTCTTCTCGCGAGCAGACCCGGGTCAATTCTCGCGAGCGCTCAAGCTCCGTTGCGTCCGTCGGCGTGACGCAGCTCGAGCGCGCCGGGGATGGCGAGGGCTTCGGCGTCAGCACGGGAATGGTCGACGACCAGCCGTGCGTGATCGTCGACTCCGGCACGCTCTGGGATCTGCTTCCAGATCACGAGCAGCAACCCGCGGTCACGGTGCTGGTCTTCGCGACGGTGGAGGTGCGCGCGGCGTACCTGCGCGAGCAACGGTCGGCGCTCTCGCGTCGTGGCGGCGGCTAGCGCAGATCGGAACGCGCCTCAGCGCCGTTTGCTGCGAGCGTCGTGCTGGCGCGCGGCTGAGTCTCAGGCAATCAGCATCCACTCTCCGTCCACGCGCGCGCCGCTCTGCGCGGCGATGCTGATCAGCGTCGCGCGCGAAGGTCGCTCGCCGTAGTGAGCCTCGATGCGCGCACCGAGCGCTTCCAAGGACACGCGGCCGTCGGATTCGCGCAGCGCATTCCTGATGAGCTCGAACCTGGTGGGGACGCGCGTGGAGTCCCAGCTCGCGAGGCCGACGGCACCGCTCTGACTGAAGCGGAACCGAGCATCGCCGTGCAGAACAGAGAACGTGAGCTGCTCGGACCACCGCGCGTGATGGCTCGAGAGGACCCGCACCTCTTCGTGCGCGTGATGAGCCGATAGCCCGCGATCCCGACGACCGAGCACCGACGCGACCTGGTCGGTAGCCTCGGCGAGCGCGTCCGCTCCTCCGGGCACGTCGCGCTCGAGGAGACCGACACGCTCCGCATCCACGCGCACGAACTGCGGCCGGCCGAGCGCCTGCGTCAGCGCGAAGTCCGAGACGCCGATCCGCTCACGGATCGCAGCGATCAAGTCGTCCTTGGCCATCGGCTCGCGAGCGTCGCGGAGCAGGGTCTCGATCGCCTCGTGCACGTACACGCGGCTCTCGCTCTCGCGGCCGCCGGGTAGCACGACCCGCAGTCGGCCGAGGTACGTCAGCGAGTCGGTGCTGCGGATCAGCGCTGCGAGGACGAAGGGACCGCACCAGTCGGGAAGCTCGAGCTCCTCGCGAAGCTCGTCGTGGAGCTCGGTGCACGACCACTGCCGATCGGGGCCGAGCGTCTCGATGAGCTGAACGGCTCTCGGCACCAGGCGGTCCCGCCACTCGTCGAAATCGGGAATGTGAGCGCGGACACCGATGTGTCCTCGACCGAAGTGGATGACGTCGTCGGGAAGATGAACGCGTCCCCCGAGCTGCGCGAAGACCTCGTCGGTGTGGAGCGACGACGGTGCGCTGCGAAGGATCGCGAGCAGCTTCGCTTGCTGACTCTCCCCGAGCGCCACCACACGGGGCTCGCCTTCGTCACGCGCCTCCTCGAGGATCATCTGCCCGCGCAGCTGGTCGGCCAGCTGCTTCGCGAGCCGCAGCCCGATCTCGGAACCGAGAGGCGCGGTCAGCTCGTCGAAGGCTCTCGCCGGTGCGGGGAGGGAGATCCGACTCGCCTGCTCGCGCAGGCGGCTCCACGCCTTCGCGATCTCCGGGCCCTTGTGTCGCGCGAGCCAAGCGCCTCCGTCGAGCTCGATGACGAACGCCGGCAGCTCGAGGACGTGCTCGACGACATAACCGAGCACCTCCGGCGCAGCCGCCGCAGCAGACCACCAAGGATCCGTGGCCAGCTCGCTCAGCGGAGCCGCACCTTCGATCAGCGCGCGATCGACGCGAGCCGTTGCGACGTCGACCCACGCGCGCCGGATCAAGCGCTTGCACGCCTTCGACTCGATCTGACGAACTCGCTCCCGGGAGACACCAAGAATCTCTCCGATCTCGAGCAGGGTCTCCGCCTCGCCAGCGAGCCCCGATCTCCGCGTCAGGATCATCCGCGGGACGGTGTCGAGTCCTTCGAGCAGCGTCTTCCAGCACTCGAGGAGACCGGTCTCGCCGAGCGTGCGCTCGGCGGTCGAGACTGCCTGTTCGTGGCCGGCGGCCACGCGCTGCTTCTGCGCGAGCGTGCCGAGCTCGGCGAAGTGCGTGACGATCGCACGCGGCAGCTTGCTGACGCTGGTGCGACCCATGTTCGGGCTCGAGAGCAGCTGGACGCGGTCATATCTCGCCAGCTCACCGAGCGTGGTGATGCCCTCGTTGCGAGCGAGCGTCTGGACTCGCGCGGGGAGGTCGATGCGCGCGAGAGGCTCGGCGCGCTGCTCGTCGGAGAACCTCGTCCGCAGCTCGTCCCAATCGAGCGGAAGCGATCCTTCGTCGACTACGCCTGCCTCGACTTCGGCGTCGGACTCGACGTCGGGCGCGGCCCGCAGCACGAGCGACTCCCAGGCGCGACCGGTCAGGCCCTCGAGGATCTCTCTCGTCTCCGCGATGCTGGTGCGTCCGAGGTTCTTCTCGCGCAGCAGTGACGACGGAGCGTGGCGTGCGAGGTCGGCGAGCGTCGAGAGCCCAGTGCGATCGACGAAGCCCTGCATCCGCGTCGGCAGCGGCACCGCGCTGAGCGGTGTCGCGAGGGCCTCGTCGAGGTCGATCGGAGCCACATCGGCGACCGGCGGCGGAACCGATTTCGGTGCCGGGGGCAAGCTCGGCGCTCGCTTCTCCGAAGGAGGCGCCGACGGCGTCGGCCGCCGCGCGCTCTGCTTGCTCGCGAACACGCTGACCAGCGGACTGAGCGCGCCGGACGCGAACACGTACAGCTCGTCCCTCGCGCGGCTCGCAGCCACGTAAAGCAGCGAGCGCTCGCGAAGCAACGCCTGCGCGCTGACGATCGGGTCGTCCGAGCTGAGCTCCGGGGTCGAGAGCGGAATCTCGCCCTTCGAGGCGTCCGCCAGGATCACGATGCCGAACTCGAGCCCTTTGATGCGGTGCATCGTCGCGAGCCGCACCCCATCGTGGAGCACCTCGTTGCGATCGAGCAGCACGCTGTCGATCCCCGCGCGCTCGAGCGCGGGGCCGAACCGATCGACGAGAGGTCGGCGCGTCCTCGCCACGATGCAGATGCTCTGCGGCGGGTGTCCGAGCTCGATCGCGGCCTGCACGGTCTCGACCACCGCACGCTCTTCTTCGAGAGCGGTCGCGAAGCACTGCACGAACGGCGCGACACCCTCGCGGACCGAGACGTAGCCGCGTCGATCGGCCTTGCCGTCATCGAGGTCATCGACCTCGATTCCGTCGAGCACCCGCAGTGACCACCGGCAGATCGAGCCCGTGGTCCGGTAGTTCAGCCGCAGCGTCTGCGAGCGGCGGCCTCGCACCTGGATCCCACACGCCGAGAGCGGCGCCGGACGGCGATAGATCCGCTGATGCGCATCGCCGACGAGGAAGAGGTCGTCAGGATGCTCGGGCCCCGCGATCGCGCGTACGAGACGCAGCGCGTCGGCCGAGAAGTCCTGCGTCTCGTCGACGACCACCGAGCGATAGCGCGACGTTTCGCCCGACGACTCCAGCTCGGTGCGCGCGAGCCGCAGCACGTCGATCGGCTCCAACATCCCGTCGCGCTCGAGGTTCGCGCGGTACGCCTCGAAGACCGGCCAGAGCGCGCGTCGCTCCGCGCGCCCGAGCGGAATGCCCCGATGCTTCCGCACCGCGCGGACGTACTCGTCCTCGGTGAGGAGAGCCTGCTCCTGCACGACCTCGCGCCACTCGGTCCGATAGAACTCGAGCGTGTGCACGTCGTCGCCGTAGACCTCGTACGCCGCCGCGAAGTGGTCTTTCTGGTCGCTGTCGAGCGCAAGGCGGATCACCCGCCCCCGGCTGCGCACGTACTCCGACGCCCACTGATCGATGTTCGTCACCTCGACCCGCGCGAGCTCATCGGGCTCGAGCAGCTTCGCGAGCTGCGACTTCAGATCGTGCGCGAGGTTTCGCGTGAACGTCGTGAAGAGCACTCGATCGTCGGGCTTCTTGTAGACCTCGCGCACGAGGAACCCGACGCGATGGAGCGCGACGACCGTCTTGCCGGTGCCCGCGCCGCCGAGCACGCGGGTCGGTCCCTTGGTGTGCGCGCGCGCGATGCGGCGCTGCCGCGGATGGAGGAACACGCGCCACACGTCGAGCGGGTGCTTGAGCGCGGCATCGAGATCGAGCTCACCCTCGAGCAGTCGGAACTGTCGCTGCGTCGTCTCGCGCGCGAGCGCCGCGACCACGTCGGTCACGTCGATCGGGGTGGGCGCCGACGCACCCGCGGGCGGCGTGATCCGGCCGAGCACTTCTTCGAGCGCCTCGTCGAGGGAGAGGCCGGCGGCCAGACCCGTGAGCACTTCCCCCGCTTCGGGAGGAAGGTGGGGCAAGAGCGAGTCCAGCTCGTCCTCGCTGCCGACGAAGCGAACGCTCGGGACCAGCGCCGACGGCACCCCCGCGTGGAACAGGTCGACGTCGCTGAAGCGCGAGAAGAGCCGCGCCGCCTCTTCGCCGCCGTCCGGCTCCGTCGCGATCTCGCGATCTCGCGCCTCCCATGCCGGCGCGCTCGTCACCTCGCGCGTGGCATGTGCCGCATCGAAGATCTGGAGGCTGCCGGTCGCCGGGTGCACCGCGGTCTGCTTGTTCGCCGCCCATCGATACGCCTCGTCGTGGTGGTCGGCCCACAGCACGAGGAACACATCGCCGCTCTCGGGCGCGCGCAACACCACGCGGTAGTCGTCGCCGATGCGCGCGGACCGGAGCTGCGAGTCGACCGCTCCCGCGATCGGCTCGAGATGGATCGAGAGCGTCGTCGAGTCGCGCTGGAACTTCGTCAGGAACTCGTCGGCTTTCCGCTGCGCCTTGCGGGGGAGCCGCGAGTAGGCGCCGAAGTAGTCCTTGCTGACTGCGAGCCTGGCCATCAGTCGATCCGATCCTTCCGGTCTCCGAGGCCGAGCGCGCGCTCGAGCGCCGCGACGTCGAGCCCACGCTCGATCGCGAACGTCGTCCACCCCATCGCCACCAGCGCTTCGGCCGCCGCGCGCTGATGATCGAGATACGCCGCGACCTTCGCGTCGAACCAGCCGAGCTCCAGGTCGTCCTCGACCTTGAAGCGAGGCCGCCGTAGCTCGAGCGGCACGTCGGGAGCGGCGAGCCCCGGATGCTTCGCGAGCAGGCGCGCGATCACTTCTCGCGCCTTCGCATCCTGCACTTCTCGCAGCGCAGCCATCCGCGGATCGTCGTTGTCGATCTTCGCGACCGGCGCGCTCGCTGCCGGTGCCGTCGCCATCAGCACCGGCACGGACTCTTCGATCTCGAGCGGGTCGCCACCGACGATCGCATCGCTCGTCGTGAGCGCCGCATCGGGGATCGTCTGCAGCAGGTTCCACGCGCGCAGCCAATGTCGCCAGCTCGCCTCGAAGCTCGGCTTCACCCGCTGCGCCGTCGCGTCATCGATGCGCACGGTGACCCGCAAGCCGCCCGCGCTCTGTACGAGCGCGCCGATCTGCGCGGCCGGCACATCGATCAACAGCCCGGCGTGCTCGCCCAGCGTCAGATCGCGCGCCGTCGTGTCGCCTTCGGTGCCGAACCCTTCGAGCGCGCGCACGTCGCCCTCGGTGCGCCACCTCTTCTGCGCCGCATCCAGCGATGCCCGTGCATTTCGCCGTCCGCGGGCCAAGAGCACGAACGCAGCGATCCGTCCCAGCAGGTCGAGCCGACTCGGAGACCCGAGCACCGCCACCAGCCCGCGCACCGGGTCCGAGTCGAGCACCCGCAGCAGCGGTGCGAGCTTCTCCTCGCTCGGCTGCTTCTGATCGAGCGCGAACAACATTCCCTGCAGGTCCGCGAACACCGTGCCGTCCCCCAGCCAGCGCGGCATCGGCGGCGAGTCGGGGGAGACCACGTCCTTCCACGTCAGCGACCAGGTCAGCATCTGCCCGCCCGACGACACGCCCGATCGCTTCCGCGCATCGTCACCGAGCCGCGCCCGATCGTCAGTCGGGCACACGTGGTACGCGAGTCCGTCCGTGAACACCGCGATCGGACGAATGCTCTCGTCCGCGCCGTCGTTCTCGCCCTCCGGGTACAGCACGAAGTCGGCACGGCACGGCACCGCGACGCGGTCTGCGTCGAGCGTCACCTGCGCTCGCATCAGCCAGCCTCGCGCGCCCACGCGCAGCTTCCAGAGCCCGTCCTCGAGCTCCTCGAAGCTCCCCCCGCCCTCGCGCACGCGCTCTCGCAGCGCGAGCACGAACCGATGCTCGAGCTCGCTCTCGAGCACCTGGCTCTGGGTCATCGTGCCGATGGTGTCGACGCTCGTCAGCGCACCGAACGCGCCGAGCACCCGCTGCACCAGCTCGAGCGCGCGCGATCGCTCGAGCACCGGCAGATCGCTCTGCTCCCGATAGACGTAGAGGCACTGGTAGCAAGCCTTCACCTCCGGCACGCGAGCCCGGCAGGAGCACTCGCGGAGCGCCGCCTCCGAGTGTCGAAGTGCCTTCTCGAGCGAAGCGCCCTTGTCGAGCGCGAGCTCCGCGAGCAGCCCGGTGCCGCCGGGCACTCGGTCCATGACGACCAGGTAGTTGCGTCGTCCCTCGTTCCCCGGCAGCGGCTCGTCGTACCCGAGCACGTCGAGGAAGTCGGGCTCTCCTCCATAGAAGTGCCGTAACCCCAGACGAAGCGCCGCGCGCAGGTTCACTCGATCCGACGCGACGTCCTCGCCCGCCGCGATCGGCAGCACCACCCGCAGCGCCTCGCTCCTGAGCTCGCGCAGCAGGTGCACCTCGCGGAACCGTTGCTTGTCCTCGGGCTTCTTCCGCGACGAGCACCAGCCGCGATGCTTCTCGCGAGGCGCGCGCTGCTGCCGACCACGCTCGGGCACGTGCGCCTGGCCGCACTCCTCGCAGAGCACGAAGCGCACGTCGGGCACCTCGTGTCCCGCGAGCATCATCTTGCCGGTCGAGCTCCGATCGTTCCGCGGCCCGAGGTTGAGCTGCCTCATCACCAGCTCGGTCTGCAGCTCGAAGCCGAAGCCTGCGGTCTCGTTCGACCACGCCTCGCGCGCCTTGGCCTGCGGCTCGAACAGCGTCGCCTTCTCGTAGAAGCCCCGCTCGCGATCGTCGCCGTCGTCTCCCAGCACGGCGTCGCGGTGTCGCGTCACCGCGAAGACCTTCGCGAGCGGCACCACCGTTCGTCGCCGCCCCACGTCCGCGAAGCTCGCGTCTCCGCAGCTCGGGCATACCGGGGAGGCCGTGCCGTCTTCGACCGCCTTCGCGATCTCGGCGTGCTGACATCTTCCGCAGAAGCGCCAGTCGAGGAACTTCGCCTCGCGACGCATCTCGATTCCGTCGATCGTCACTCGGCGCGAGCTCGCATAGAACGTGTTGAACGGCGCCAGCTCCGTGAGCGCCGCGCTCGGCGCGCGCACCCACTCGTGGTGCTCCGGCTCGCTGTTCACGCTCTCGCGCCGGATGTACGCGTCGAGCTTCACGCCCCGCTCGGGGAACGCGTAGTTCGGAAGACAGCCTTCCTCCGTCAGCCAGCCGAAGAGATCCCGCTCGCTGAGGGCGCGGAGCTGGTGATGCACGAACGCTCGCTCGTCGCCGATGCGCCGCCGCTCGTCCTCGATGTCGAGCACCTTCTTCGCTTCGGCTTCGTCGTTCTGGAGCTTCTTCGCGCGCTCATCGAGCCCCTGCGCCGCCTTCCGAAGCTCGTCGCGACGCTCTCGCACCTCGCGGCTCACCCGCGTCAGCGTCGCCTCGATCGGTGAGAGCCCCTCCGCCGTCGGCGCGAAGAACGTCGCCACCCGACCCTTCGCGTGCTCCTTGAGCGCCCCTCGGAACATCTCGACGAAGTCGCGCTGCAGCGTCTCGCGCCGAGGCGCGAGGAACTCCAGCACCGGATCGGGAAAGCGCTTCTTCTCCCCCACCCTCCAGAGGTCCTGCACCCGCCCCGGGAGCGTGCCGCCGCTCCGTGCGTAGCTGTCGAACACGAACGCGAGGGCCTGCCGCTTCAGCACCTCGGGCGCGCTCAGATAACAGCCCGGCGGATGGATGGTTCCCGCCATCGCCTGCAGCGGATCCTGGAAGAAGTGCAGGTCGTGAGGGCGGCTCGCCGCGAACGCGAGGATCAGCGCGTTGCCCGTCTTCCGCCCCGCGCGTCCCACGCGCTGCACGTAGTTCGACGATCGCGGCGGCACCGAGCACAGCAGGGTCGCGCTGAGGTCGCCGATGTCGATGCCCATCTCGAGCGTCGGCGTGCACGACAGCAGGTTCGGCGAGTCGGGCCGCGGCCGCTGCTTGAACTCGAGCTCGAGCGCCTCGCGCGGTCCGCGCGCCAGCAGCCCCGTGTGCTCCCTCGACCAGAGGCGACCGAGCTGAGCCCGCTCGTAGAACCGCTTGTAGTAGCTGGCGATCGGAAGGTCCGAGGGATCCTCCGTGCTCGCCGCGACCACGACCTCTCCGAAGGACCCAGGGCAGCGGAAGCGCAGGCACGGATGCCCCAGCGGATCGGTCGCCACCCCCGGCGCCGCCGCGAGCTCGTACCCGCACGCGCTGCAGCGGCGGAACACGTGCGCGCGAGTGACCTCGAGCGCCTCGGGCGCCAGCCCCCACGCCGTCGCCTTCGTGCCGGGGATCGCGCCCCGCTCGTCGGTCGTCCGCGAGATCAACAGCCCGTGCCGCGCGAGCTCGGGGACGATCACCGCATACACATGCGACGCGAGCCCCGCGTCTCGCACGATGCCGAGCGATCGCACCAGCCAGTCGCATGCCCACGTCTGCTTCGACGTCGCGGTGACCGACTCGAAGCGCCGCGGCTTCGGCGCGTTGGTCAGGAAGATCGGCCGTGAGCTCTCCTTCGGGAACGGCGAGAGCAGGGGCGCCTTCTGCTTCGACAGGAAGAAGCCCTCACCCGCGTTGATCACGTAGCCCTCGAGCAGCCGGTCGTAGATCCCGCCGCGGAGCCGCAGTCGATGCAGCAGCCCGGCGACGCATCGCGCGACCGCTCCGATCTCCGCCTCGCTCGAGAGCCCCAGCTTCCCGCGCAGCAGCGCCGCGATGTCCCCGACCGCCGCCCCGAAGCGCGCCTCGTTCGGGTGCACGCTGAGCGATCCGCTCTGCTCGAGCGTGCGTCCGATCCGCGACGCCACCCCGAGCTCTCGCGCGCACTCCCACGTGAGCCGATCCTTCACGTCGATCACGAGCTGCGGGCTCGGCTCGGGCACGTCCATCGCGGCGCTCTCGCCGCTCTGCTCCGCCTGCCGCGCGCGTTTCACGAGCTCGTCGAGCCGGCTGTGCCAGTCGGCGACGCTCGGCAGCCAGTGCAGGTCCACCGGGAGCCAGTGCAGGTCCACCGGGAGCAAGCGCGCCGTGAGCTCCGCCTGCACCGACGCGCGCGAGTCGCCCATCCACCCGGTCTCGCTCGTCCAGTGCGTCCACACCGCCTCGCCCAGCGACGCGAGCGGGATGCTCCCTTCCTGCGGCACCGCCGCGAGCACCGCCGATCGAAGCGCGAAGCGATACGTGCGCGCGCCGAAGAACCCCGCGCGATGCGCCGCGTCCTGAACGCTGTCGCTGAACGTGAGCAGCTTGCGGTCGGTGTTGAGCGGCGTCGTGAAGAGGTGACCGACCGCGACCGACGAGAGCGTCGTGCTCCGCGCGCCGAGCATGCGCAGCGAGTGCCGCGCGCCGCAGCTCGTCCTCGAAGAGCGCGACCTGGACGCACGGCAGCGCGCGTCCCTCGGGCGCCCGCTCGAGCAGGCGCTTGCCCTCGACGTCGAGGAACGCGACTCGGTTCGCGTGCGCCCGCGCTCCGGTCGCACCGTCCTCGGGCGCATCGGCATCCTCTGAGAGCGCCGCGTCGGCGTGCAGGAGCCGGAGGTCGTCCGACCGCTCGAGGAACGCGCGCGCGACGTCCTTGTACGCGAGCCCGAGCGTGTCTCCCGGGCCCGACTCGGTCAGGAGCCAGCCACCGTGCCCGCAGTCCTGGCACGCGTAGCGCGGCAACCACGCTTCCCCCTCCGGGGGAGGTGAGTCGTCGAAGAATCGGAACGCGGGCACGTCCGCCACGCGCGAGAGGAGCCGGCGCACCTCGCGCACCCAGAGCGTGGTCTGCACGCTCACCAGCGGGACCGCGCGCCCCGCGACATCGCGCTGGGCGTACGAGACGAGGCTGAGCGCGGAGGCGAGCCATCCCTGGCGCTCGGCGGTGGTGCCCGCGGCGAAGCTCGGCAGCCGCGACGCGAGCTCGTCCTCGAGCTCCGCGCCGGAGCGCGGGTGCTGGTGTGCGATCTCGAGCAGCGCGCGCACGATCGGCAGGCGCAGCACCCAGCGACCGAGCGCGACGCGATCGATGTGATCGTCCGAGAGCACCTCGGCGATCGCGGCCTCCGGCAACCAAGCGCGGACGCACGCGGCGACGTGCGCCTCGGCGGCCTCGCCCGCGGCTGGCCATGGGCCTGCCGCATCGGGCATCCGCGGCTCGAGCGGCTCGTGGGTCGCGAGCTGGTCCGGCGAGAGGCGCGTCTCGCCGACGAACGCCTCGCGCGCGAAGGGTTGATCGAAGAGGGTGCTCGCGAACGCGAGGAGCGCGTCGCGCGTGTCGCCGCTGCCGATGGTGGCGCTGGTGCCGACCGGGCAGATGCTCTCCGCGCTGCCGAGTCGCGCGGCGAGCCGACGCAGGAGGCACGCGACGTCGGTGCCCTGGGCGCCGTCGTAGGTGTGGAGCTCGTCGAGGACGAGGTAGCGCAGGGTGTCGGGCTGGTTCTCGGCCCAGAGCCGCGCGTCCTTGGGCCGCTGCAGCAAGAGGTCGAGCATCCGGTAGTTGGTGAGGAGGATGTCGGGCGGGGACGCGCGGAGCTTGTCGTTGTCGTCGATGACGTGATCGCGCCCCATGGTGCGATGGTCTCCGTCCCCTCCGACGAAGAGCCCGACGCGCGCGCGGCCGCGGAGGCGCTCGTCGTTCCAGATGGCCTCGGCGAAACGGCCCGCCTGGTCGGAGGCGAGGGCGTTCATCGGATAGAGGACGATGGCCTTGATGCCCGGGGCGCCGCGCTGTTTCTCGCGGTGCACGTGATCGAGCAGCGGGTACATGAAGCACTCGGTCTTGCCGCTTCCGGTGCCGGTGGTGATGAGGGTCGCCTCGGGGGTGCGACCGCGGCTCGAGAGGCGCTGCCAGGCCTCGAGCTGGTGCAGGTGAGGCGGGTAGGGCGGCGTGATCTCGAGGGGGATCTTGGCGGCCGGGGGGCTCGGCGCGAAGGGGAGCGCGAGCTTGAGGTAGGGGCCCTGGAAGAGACCGTCCTTGCTGGTGAGGAACGCGAAGAGCGCGGACTCGACGCGGCGATCGGCGATCGACCAGGTGCTCCTCAGATAATCGAGGAGCGTCGCCCGGAGCTCTCGCCCGACTACCCAGGGGATCACATCCGCACGATCGCGCGGTTAGGACGAGGAGATCAACGTTCTTTCACGTCAGCGGATGCCCACGGCTCAGGTCGGCCGCACCACGCGCGTCGCCGCCGTGCCGCGATAGCTCGCGACGAGCTCACCTCGATCGTCGAAGGCGAGCGCCCACATGCAGTCGCCTGCTCGGAGATCGCGAGCGCGGCCCGCAGGGCGTGCAGTGCCCAGACCCGGAAGCACCGTCCTGTGTGCGCCGCTGCGAATCTGAGCCGTCGTCATCACCTCCGGGAGCGGAGCCTGGTTCTTCCAGGCGACGGGCAGGCTCGTCAGCCGCAGCTCATCGCTCGCCAGGATCGTGTCGACGCCACGCCCCTCCTCGAAGGACGGCACCCCGCCGCCACCGTTGTACGGAGTGGTGACCCACGTGCGCGCTCGTCCGGCCGGCGTGTGCCATGCGGCAGCGATGGCCTCGTCGGACGCGTGGTGCGGCACCTTGAGGGCGTGATGCTCGTGGAGCGACGCGTCGCGCTTCCCGATCGCGCTCCAGCCATACGGCAGCGGCAGTCCCCCTCTCGCCTCCGGAAGATCGGCGCCGAGGAGCAGTCGCATCGCGCCGAAGCGAACGTCGATCACGGCGCTCATGTCGTTCGCGCACTGGACGATCCGGCTCTCGATTCCGTCCTCCGCGAAGAACGTCGTCACGTCGGCGATCGTCGGCGACAGCACCCGCGCGCTCGCGCGTGTGGTCGACAGCGAGAGCTCCTTGCCCTCGTGGAGCGCGGTGGCGCGCCCCCGCTCCCACTCGCTGCGGATCCGCTCGAGCGCCGCCCGCACTCGCGCAGCTGCGAGCCGCTCGACCGCGTCGTCTTTCACGCGGCTCAGCCGCTCGAGCGCGGTGACTTCCACCTCGAACGCGCCGAGCCGAGCGCCAGGTACATACGCAGCAACGCATGCAATCGTGCGAATCGCGCCACCGAGCTCGGGATGGTCGAGCAGCTCGACGAAGCCGCCGCAGTGATCCTTGTGCGCGTGAGTCAGCACGAGCGCGTCGATCGGCTCGTCTGGTGCACGCCACCGCTCGAGCGCTGCGATGAGCGGTCGCTCCGCCGCCGCGCCCGATCCGATCGACACACCATCGATCACGAGCCAGCCGCGCTCGGGCAGCGCGACCAAGAGCCCCTCGCCGTGCCCGGGGCCATACGCGATCAGCCAGAGCAGCCTGCGATCGAGCTGGCCGAGCTCGCCTGCCGGTCGTGCCTCAGCCGCCATGCGCCGGCGGCGACCAACGACGCAGGAGGTCCAACGCAGCAGCTCGGCGCGAAGACGTCCCGCGCGCGGCGAGCGAGATCACCAGCGTGTCGTCGGGTCGCGCGATGATCGCGACGAACCGACCGATGTCGGTCCCCGAGATGTCTCGCATGTTGGCCGCCTCGAGGAAGCGCCGCTGCTCGAGCTCGATCTCGTAGGTGGCGACAGCGTCGTCCTCGCGTCGTCCGACGTGGATCCGAACCACGCGTTCGTCGACGCCGGAGATCTGGCCGGGGTACCAGACCTCGCCCTCACGCGGCGCTTCTCCGAACGGCGGCGTCTCCCAGCGTGTCTCGAACGGAATGCTCTCGGGGAACAGCGCGATGCCGAGGCGCTCGGCCTCTTCGCGGTGCAGGAGCTGGTTCCACAGCAGCGCGAGCTCGCCGTGCTCACGGAGCGAGGAGGGAACGTTCTCGAGCACGGCGCGCGCGAACGACAGCGCTCCGCGCTCGAGCACGTCATTGGCGATGCCGAGGTGGAAGTGAGTGGCGAGCCACGCCGCATCGGGCGACCGCTCCCCGCGCGCGATCGCCGTCTCGGCGTTGCGCCACGCGACCTCGGCCTCGGCGAGCCGTCCGCGGCGGAGGTAGGCCTGGACCAGCCGCCGGTTCCACCAGGGGTTCCCTTCCTCCAGAGCGACAGCCCGCTGGAACAGCTCGAGGCCCCGCTCCGTGTCGCGGTTCGCCCGGTCGAGGTTGTACGCGAGGTACTCCGCCGAGTACGAGCGCTCGCGGTCGATCGACAGGACGTGCTCGTAGACGGCGATCGCCTGGTCGTAGCGCCCCGCGATCCCGAGGGTTCGACCGAGCGTCTCGAGGGTGCCGAGATCGAGCGCGGTCTCTCGTACTCGTGTCTCGTCGCCGGCTCCCGCGGCGTGGTATCCGCCTTCGAGCACGGCGAACGCATCGCGCCACGAGCTGATGCGATCGATTCGAGGAAACGATCGTGCGAGCGTCGCATGCGCGCCGAGGCGATCGTCCATTCGCGCTGGAGCGGGCATCCGCTCGGACTCGGCGACGGCGCTCCGGAGCTCGCTGTGGAGCTCGAGGCCTTGGTCGGTCTGGAGCAGGAGGACGGTCTCGATCAGATCGCGTTCGCGCACGTCGATGGAGCCGACGAGCGAGCGAGCGACATCGCGCGGGATGGCGTAGCGCGCGCGTGCGATTCGATCGAGTGCGTGGCGCAGCCGAGGACGGGCCGAGAGCTCTTGCACGAGGTGGGTGCGCAGCTGGCGGAACCCCGCGTAGCAAGCCGGGAGCACGAGGGTGGTGCTCCGGTCGAGCGCGCGAAGGGCGATCGCGATCCGCAGCGAGAGGGGCGTCAGCTCACGGGCTTGTTCACCGAGGGCTTCGCCGAGCTCACGTGCCTCCGTTGCGAAGCGCCCCCACTGAGCGTGATCGCCGAGCAGGGTGGATGCGGGGGAGTTGGGGACGAGCTGTTCGAGGGCGATGTTCGGAAGGACATCCCTGGGGCGCGCCGCAGCGATGATGAGCGCGTGCCGACCGGCGGCGGCCTGCGCGAACCTGGAGAGGGCGTCCCACGCGTCGGAGAGCATGCGATCCGACTGCGTCTGCTCGTTGGATCGGTCCGACCAGGACTCGGGGACGTCGAGGATCACGACGAGGTCGTCGCGCCGTCGCAGTGCGCGCTCGAGCACGTCGATCTTCTCGGCAAGGGGCACGTGGAGCTGGAAGACGGGATCGAGGGCGCCGTTCTCCTGAGCCCCGCGGAGCGCGCCCGCGAGCTGCCCGACCAGGTGCCCAGCGGCGTCGAGGTCGAGCTCGGGCGGGCTCAGATGGACGACGGGGAGCTGGAGGGTGCGCGCGCGCGCGGCCACGTCGCGCAGGACAGAGGTCTTCCCGGTCCCGGGCTGTCCGAAGATCCCGAGCAGCGGCCGCTCGGTCGCCCCGCCGCGCGCCCACTTCTCGAGCGCGTACTCGACGCGCGTCTTGACGTGCGTCGAGTACGGCGGGGTGAGCGCGTTGTCCGCCATCGGCCAGCGGAGATAGTCCCCTGGCGCTGATCGGGGTGCAACAACGGGTGCTGTTGCGCGCGGACCTCGACGTTGATCATCCGCGAGATGGCGTTGCTTGCGCCGTTGCCCCTACCCGAGGAAGATCTGTGATCGATCGGACGCGACTCCCCGTGAACCAGCTTCGTCTCGCCAAGGCTCTCGAGCATCTCGTGACCGCGCACGGCCCCATCGAGGGCCGCACGCGATTGCTGAAGCTCGTGTACCTCGCCGACAAGCAGTGGTTCGACGAGACGGGGCAGGTCTACACGGAAGCGAAGTACTACCGCTGGAACCACGGGCCGTTCGCGAAGGAGGTCCTCTCCGCGCTCGAGTGGCTCGACGGCTTGGAGGTGGTGCAGCGTCGCGTGCCGTACTTCGACGGCACGAGGTACGAGTACGTGCGCGGTGTTGGGAGCAGGCTCGAGGCGGTGGAGCTCGATCCGGCGTTCGTTGCGATCCTCGATGGCGTCGCGAGCACGTGGGGTCCGCGACCGCTCTCGGAGCTGCTCGAGCACGTCTACGCGGACGACGCGTTCACGCGGCTCTCGTTCAGCGCGCCGCTTCTCGGCGCGGCCGCGTAGTGCTCGATTTCAAGCGATTGAGTTGGCCGTGCGTGATCATCACGCGAATCGGTCCTCGCGGGGATGTGCGCGAGATCGCGCTGCCAGGACGCCCCGACATCGCCGCTTGATCTGCCCGTGCGACGGTCCCGAGCAAACGCATCGAGAGCAACTCTGGTCATTCACCCTCATCACGGCTTCGCGATCCCATCGACTTTGACAACGCTGTCGGCAAGCAGGTCCTGACAACGCGAGAGCGTCTTCCTTCGACCGTGGGGATCACGACGGCACCCGGACCGGCGAGAGGGACAGGTCGCGAAGGCGCAATCCCCATGGATACGGGCGCGGGCCCGATCGGAAGTAGTTGTACGCGTGCACTTCGGGATGGACGGTCTGGCGGATCTGACGCCCGAGCGCGAACGAGATGGCCATGGGCGTCGCTGCGAAGAGATGGATCCGCTTTATGGACGGGGAACGTGTGAGCTCCTCGAGCACGCTGCGGAAGACGCTCGAGTACGCTTCGACCTGTTTCGTGGTCCGCACGAGGTCGAGGCTCGGGCTCGGAACGGAGAGCGCGAGGACCGGCATCTCCCCGACCGACGCGACGATCTGCGCCGTCGTCACTGGGTAGCTGACACTCACTGAGACTGCGATGTCCTCGCCCCGCAGCTCTGCGTGTGGACGCCGTTCGAGCGGCGGGAAGTGATCGTCACCCTCAGTGATCCAGTGCCAGCCCGAACCATCGCGATCGCGCTCCGCGTACTGCACCGAGCACCGCGTGCCGAGTAAGAGGCCCATGTGGATGGCGAGCGGTACGTGCGCGATCCCGTAGTACGCGAGCTCGGCGCCGGGGTGCAGGCCGAGCAGTTGCCAGATCTCGTCGCGGGCCCCGAGCTGGAGTGCAGCTAGAGCGTCGACATCGGTCGGTCCGTCGGGACCGATGAGTCCACGGGTGTCGATCACGACCTCTTGGTTCGCCACATGGCGGAGGAGCAACGGAAGCGAACGGGCGAGCGACCCATCCGGGATCAGCTCCATCGAGCGGTGGAGTGCAGCCACTACCCTGGGAATGTGGTCGCGCTTGCGCCCGAGCTCCAGCGCCTCCCAGGCCCGCGCCTCCGCGTCTCGCTTCCACTTCTTGAGCAGCTCGACGCCGAAGGGCGACGCGTTGCTGTCGACGATGACGTGGCAGTCGGCGCAGAGCCAAATGCCGTTGTCGATCGAGCGGCGTTGCTCGGTCGTCCAGGAGGGGTCGTACCGGGGGCCACCTTCGGCTGCCGACGTGATGTGGCCGGCATTGCCGACGCTCGTCGCCTTGCCGCTCTCTGTGTGGGGGCCGACCGTGATGCGGCCGCAACCCGGTTTCGAGCAGACGCAGGCAACGCGCCGTTCGAGCGTCCGCTTCACGGGACCGCTGAATTCGTGGCCATCCCTGTTCTTCGCCATCAGCGGATCCTGACCACTCGCTCGCACGTGGCCACGACGTCGCCTGACCGGAGGAGCTCGCACCGCATGCGGTGATCGCCGCGATACTTCGTGGCCTCCCAGGTGATGGCGTCGCGGCCCTCGCTCGTGTGCCCCATGTCGCGGCTCGCCTCCGCCTCGTCGCCCTCGTTGATCACCGTCCACCGTACCCGTTCGCCCTGCGCAAGAGCGTGGTCGAGCGTGAACCGCACCCACACGTTCTTCGGCAAGGCGGGGCCTCGATTCGGATACGACGGGAGACGGATCGCTCCGTGCCGGAACGCGGCGATCGACATCGTGACCCCTAGCGGGAGGCGTGCCCGAGATCCCGGGGTTCCGGGCCTGTCGAAGAGCTGCGCGAAGAGGGCGAGTTCGTCCGGTGTGATCCGGACCATCCGGTGCCGGTGTCCCCGGGTCTCAAATTGTCCGTCATCGGTTTTGATGCCCGGAACGTCGCTGGCACCGTCGTGCCGGAGATTGAGGTCGATTGTGATGGGATGAAACAGATTCGCGATCGAATTGAACGCTGGCCGCTCCGCCGCAGCACACGAGATGGTCATTGCGTAGGTCCGCTGGTTCGCGATGTCGAAGAGCAGGAGCTCGTTCTTGAAGCGAAGGACCCAGCGAAGGCGCCGATAGGCTTCCTCTCGTAGCGCTCCGCCTTTCGGATCATCGAAGACACCATCCTGATGGATCAGTGCGGTGACCCCCCGCTCACCATTCAGTTCCCAGCCGCGGGTCAGGAAGCACTTGTAGAGGTTGGTCTGGACCCCCTTCAGGAGCGGATAGTTCGACGAGGCGTTGAGGAAGCCCTGGCTGCCCAACATCTCGGCTGCTTCGACGAGGTACTCGCTCGTGCGCGCAGCTGTGTTCAGCAGCTCCTCTCGACGCTTCGCCACGTCACTCGCGCTGACGCCGTCTAGGGCGAGGCGAGGCTCCGTCTCCTCGAGCAGGCCCTGCTCATTCCACTGCAGCTTCAGCCAGGGTGGGTTTCCGATCACGAGATCGAACCCGCCGCGCTTCAGGAACACCTCGGGAACCTCGAGCTCCCAGTGAAGCGGGCGCAGGCTCGCGCGCACGTTTTTCACCACCGTCCACAGATCGGCGGACTGCTTTGCAGGCGGCTCCGACGCGGGGCGCTCGGGGGCGAGCAGATCGAGCTGGGCTGCGGCGAGGTCGGACTCCGTTGCGAGGGCCGCAGGATCGAGACCGAGCACGCTCTCGATTGCGACGATCCACGCCTTTCGATCGGGCAGGAGGCGGCTCTCCTGGAGCGGCCATGCCCAGAGGGCGACCCAAAGGTCCATCACCTGCTGGACCTGGCCATAGGCGCTGGCCTGTACCCGCGCGCTCGCGGCGAGCGCCTCGCGCTGCGCGACGCTCAGCCAGCCACCCATCGGCATCTCGGGCGGGTCCTGCCCCCATACCTCGACGCGGGTTCGGGACCGCTCGAGCACGCTGTCTCTGTCCGCGATCGCCTTCCGCAGACGTGAGTCGATCACGTCCGAGAGCTCGCTCAACCGCTTCAGCTCAGCTGCGCTCGGAACCGCGCTCAGCGTCTTGCGCCACGCCTTGAGGCGCTCGACGTCGTCAGGCGCCAGCGCCTTCAGCGCCTTGTCCTGGTCGAACGGGCTCATGCCGGGGTGCGGCAACAGGAAGTGATAGATCGAGCCTGCCGGGCGCTTTCCCATCACGACGTGCTCGAGCGAGACCGCGCGTGGAGGGCGGCGCAGCATGCGCGGAAGCTTCAGCTCGGTGCTCGCGCGCTTCAGGACCTTCGCGAGCTTGGCGGCGCGCGCCGCGGCTACGGCTTGCTCGTCTTCTTCGGAGGCCTCGCTCGCTTCGTCGTCGCTCGACTCCTCGCCTTCCGTCAGCGCCGACTCCACCTCGGCGCGCAGATCTCGCACTGCGTCGGGAGACTGCTTCTCCCAAGCCGACAGCATCCGCTCCAGCTCCGACTCCAGCGATGCCGGAGACGTCTTCTTCAGCAGCGTGCTCAGCGTCTTCGCCAACCCCTCGTCGCTCTGGAAGTCCTCCGGCTCGTACACCGCGAACCGCGCGCCCATCAGGCTGTTGCCGACCAACAGACGCGTCACGTAGCTCGGCGCGGGCTGGTGCTCGTGCATCGTCGCGAGCCAGAGGCTCACGGCCGCGAGCCGCGCCGCCATCGGGTTCAGGTCGACGCCGTAGCAGCGCTCCTCCGCGAGGAAGGCTTTGACCTTCTGCTTCTCGCGGCCGTACTCCGTGACTCCGATCGTCTTGCCGACCTCGCGCTGCTTCCGCTCCAGATACGCGTCGGCCAGCTGATCGATCGTCTCCACCAAGAACGCGCCGCTCCCCATCGCCGGCTCGCAGATCGCGAAGCTCAGGATGTCGTCCGCGCTCTTCCCCTCCAGCAGCTCCTTCAGCGCGTACTTCACCAGGCACGCGGTCAGCACCTGCGGCGTGTAGTAGCTCGCGCTCTGCTCCCGATCGCGACCTGCCAGCTGGAAGATGAACGTCCCCGGCTCGTGCCGATGCCGCGTCGGCGCACCGTCCGCTCCGCGGAACGTCAGCTCCGCCTCGGTGTACTTCGCGAGATCGCGCTCCGGCACGAAGAACTTCTGCTGCGTCGCGTCGGTGTCCTTCTCGCCGGCGCGGTGCACCTCGTAGAGCACCTCCTTCGCGAAGAACCCGCTGTAGCTCAGCAGCCCCTCGTACACCGCGCCGAGCTCGCCGATCCCCAGCTCCGCGTAGCTGATGCGACCGCGCCCGAACGCTTTGTTCCCGGAGCGGCGCCCCTCGGGCGAGAGCGACAGCAGACGGATCACCTGCTGGAGCACCTCGTTGCGCAGCTTCACGCGCGACAGACGCGGCGTCCCCTTCGGCGAGAACAGCGTGCTGTGCAGACCCTCGAGCACGAACCCGCGCTCCGCCCGCACGTCCTCCGCCGCGTAGCGCGAGCCCTCGAGATGCATCTGCTGCGGGGTCCAGCCCTCGTTCACCAGCTGGAAGAGCCGCTGCAGGCTCTCGTGGAAGAAGAACCCCTCGCGCGCTTCCGGCGTCGCGAGCGGCACTTGCTCGAGCTCGCGCAGCACCTCGAGGCTGTAGCCGCGCAGGTACTCCTCGGCGCGCATCGGCAGCCCGCGGAGCTCGCCCGCGCGGGCCTCGGCGTAGAACAGGAAGAGCAGCCGGAACAGATAGACCAGGCACTCCTCGGTCAGCTCGCGCGCCGCGCTCTCGCCGTGGATCCCCTGCTTGGTCGTGCGGAGGTAGTGCACCACCTCGTTGCCGAGCAGCTCGACTGCTTCGCGCGCCGCGAACTTCAGATCCGCGCTCACGCCCACCGCGTGCTGGTGCGAGCGCTCGATCAGCGCGTCGTGAAGCGAGCGACCCGCGGCCGGGGCGAGCAGCTCGCGCGACAGCAGCGCCGCCGACACCCGCAGCGCGATCGGATCGCGGCGGCGGAGGATCGTCTCGAGATCGAAGCGCAGGAACTGCCCGCGCCCCCAGCGCGCGCGCTCCGCGAGCACCAGCTCGCGCCCGCCGATCAGCACGATCCATCGCGGATGATCGGGCAGCGCGAAGATCGCCGCGACTGCGTCCTCGAGCGCGCAGTCGTCGGGCAGCGAGAGGCCCTCGGCGATCGCGCTCTCGGGGAGCGACGCGAACGACGCGACGTCCTGCGTCAGCATCGCCTCGTCCTTGTCGGGCAGACCCGCGCCGATCACGTAGACCAGCGGATCCTTGCCCACCGACAGACGCGCCAGCAGCGGGATCGCCTCGCCCGCCCGCTCTCCGCGCTCCAGCACCACGCAGTCGTCCGCGCCGCGCTCGTAGCCCAGCGCCTCCAGCGTGCGCACCTCGAGATCGAGCGCGATGGATCGGCGATCCGCAGCCGAGCTCGCGTCGGCGACGGCCCGCAGCAGATGCGGACCGAGGCCTCGCAGCTTCGCGGCGCGCTCGTCGATGCGCTCGAGGATCGCTGCCTCCTGCTGCGTGATCTCCTGCGGGAGACGCTCGCCCAGGTAGTGCGCGCTGAAGAACTCGCCGACGTTGTCGATGCCCGTGAGATCTGCGGCCGCCATCACTCCCCCGAGAAGACCGCGACCACGCGCACGTGCGGAGCACCGGCAGCCTGCAGCGAACGAAGCATTTCTCTGTGATTTGCGAGCGCGCGCTCGACGTCGTCGCGCTCCCGCCGGAGCCGATCGTCGATGTGCTTCGGGAGCTTCGCGCCGCGCGACGTCCACGGGTTGGCGGCGCGATCCAGCCGAGCGCGGCTCTCCTCGGCCCAGCGCTCGACGCGCCGAGTCTCGTTGCGCGCACGCTTGCCGAGCTCGCTCTTCACGTGCTCCTGGCGATCGCGGACCAGCCGCGCGGTGGCCTCCTGCACGATCTTGGGGACCAGCGACTGGAGCGACTTCTTGCGATCGGAGTCACGGCCGCTGTTGACCAAGCCGCTGCCGAGGCGAACGCGCTCCATCACCTGCGCGAGCTCGAGCGTCTCGGTCGCGATGGTCTCGCCGTGCACCGTGAGGCCCATCCACCGCGCGACCACGGCCTCGGACTCGTGGTTGAACATCGAGCCCTGCAGCATGAACAGCGCGTTGCCCGCTCCGAGCGCGGGAACGCGCAGCAGCGGCGCCTCTCCGCGTGCGTAGGCGGACGCCAGCGCGTCGAAGATCCACTCGACCAGCGGATGCTGCTCCCAGAGGAGATGCCAGTCGGGCCAGCGCCCCTCGTCGTCGAGCGCAGCGCGAAGCTTCGTCATCACGAGCTCGCGTCCCATCACCAGCCGATAGGGCTCGCCCTTCGAGGGAATCCCCTCGCGCGGCAGGAAGCCCTCGCGGTGGCGCCGGAACGGCTCGGGTGCGTGCACCACCACCGAGCGCCCCTCGGGCTCGGCCGTCCACTTCAGCGGCTCGGGCCCGACGACCGAGTGGTTCTCGAGGTGCCGCAACGCCGCGACCAAGAGCTCGTAGTCGTTCTCGAACAGGCTCGGCGTCTCGGCGACGAGGTTGTCGATCGACGGAGTCTTCGCCTGCTCGCTCTGCACCGCCGCGAGCAGCGCGAACAGATCGATCGCCGGCGGTGCTTCCGTCGCCGGTGCGGCGTCGCCATCGCTCTCGGCCGAGAGCGCATCGAGCGCCGAGGTCGCGGCCTGCGCCGCGCGCGGCGCCTCGGGAACGAGCTCCTCGGCGGTCTTCCCGCGCGCGAGCCCGCGGGTGACGAACTCGTCTTCGCGATCGGCGTCGTAGAGCCCGAGCAGCGCGCCGGGATCGCCGAGCTGACGCTCGACCTCGCGCTCCTTCTCGATGAGCCGATCGACCACGT
The DNA here is from genome assembly GCA_030855295.1 of Myxococcota bacterium. Taxonomy (GTDB): domain Bacteria; phylum Myxococcota_A; class Polyangia; order Polyangiales; family Sandaracinaceae; genus Sandaracinus. The sequence continues at coordinate 22,052 of JALYRN010000007.1, forward strand.
GCTGATCGGCGGTACGCGACTCGGTGCGGGTCACGAGGTAGCGAAGGTTCGGCGTGTGGCGCTGCCCGAAGCGATCGATGCGCCCGTTGCGCTGGGTCAGCCGGATCAGCGACCACGGCACGTCGAAGTGGAACAGGTGATGGCACTGGTGGTGGAGGTTCACGCCCTCCGACGCAGCGTCCGAGCAGAGGAGCACGCGCAGCGGGCTCTCCGCGTGGCCGAACGATTCGATCAGCGCCCGCTGCTCCTTCTCGTCGGTGTCGCGCGCCGTGAACACGCCGACCGCCTCGGGCTTCATGCCGAGCCGCTCGATCAGCGCCGCGCGGAGCGTGTCGAGCGTGGTGATGCGCTCCGAGAAGATCACCGCGCGCGGCGAGCCCTTCGCTCCGCCGACGCCGATCTTCCGCAGCTCCTCGATCAGCCGATCGAGCTTGCCGAAGCCCCGCTCCTGTACCGCCGTCACGAGCGCGTGGATCTCGACGAGCCGCGCGAGATCACCCTCGAGCTCGCCGACGCGCGGATGGCCCTCGGGATGCGCGAGCGCCTGTCGCGTCGCAGCGATCCGGTTGTCCAAGCTCTCGAGGCACGCGTCGGGGCTCGAGAGGAACGCCTTGATCAACGTCCAGCGCACCAGCGCGTCGCGTCGCCCCTGCTTGCGACCGAGCGTGTGGAGAGTGAGACCGTGCAGAGCGGCGAGGGCCGCGTCTTCCTGAGGCGTCGCGCGGACCTCGTGGGTCTGCACCTCGCGCTCGCGGAGCTGGCCGCGCGCCTCGTTCTCCACGTCCTTCTTGAAGCGGCGGACGAAGAGGTGCTGGACCTCCTCCTTCGTGAACGACGTCGGGTCCGCGATGCTCGTGGGATCGAGCATCCGCATCAGGTTCGCGAAGCTCTCGGGCCGGCCGTTGTGCGGCGTCGCGCTGGTGAGCACGAGCGCGTCGCAGCGTGACGCGAGGAGACGCGCGAGATCGGCGCGCTGACTCCCCTTGTTGGCCACGTTGTGGCACTCGTCGACGACGATCACGTCCCATCGGATCTGCTCGAGCCACGCGCGATAGAGCCCGTGGTTCTTGAGCGTGTCCATCGAGACGATCACGCGATCGAAGTACGAGAACGGATTGCGATTGCTCGGGATCTTCCCCTGGACGCGCTGGATGCCCTCGGCATCGAGCCGTACCAGCGGCAGCGTGAAGCGCGCCCAGAGCTCCCGCTGGAGCTGCGCGAGCATGCTGCGGATCGCGACCACCAGGATGCGTCGCCCTCGTCCGCGCTTGATCAGCTCGGTCAGCGTGATCCCGATCTCGACCGTCTTCCCGAGCCCGGTCCCGTCCGCGATCAGCATGCGCGGCCGCAGCCGCGACAGAGACTCGTGCGCCGGCACGAGCTGATACGGCATCACGTCGAGCGCGCCACGGTGACCGATCGCGATCTTGTCGTGGGTCGGCGGCGTGCGGCGCAGCAGCGTCTCCACATAGAGCGCGGTCTGCCGGTACTCCGGTGATGCATCGGTGACCAGCCGCGTGTCCTCCGCGCGCAGCGGCTGCACCGCGTCGAGCGGCGTGAGGAAGATCGCCTGGTGGTACCGCACCAGCTCGCTCAGCCCCTGCACGTACACCGCGTGCCCGCCGGTCGGCAGCGGCGACGTCTTCTCCACCGCCCATTCTTCGCCGCGCACGCGGACGCGTGAGCCTGGAGCCGGAGCCTCGACAAACGCCATCAGTACGAGCCCTCAGTCGTCGATCCGCAGATCGTCTCGCCCGATCGCCGCCGCGACGTGGTTGAAGACGGCCACGTCGTCATCGAGCCCCGTGCATGCCGCATGGTCCGGCGTCGCGTCGTCTGATGCGACGAAATAACGAGCGGCGCCGACGACCAGCGCGCGGTGATCTGGCTGCATCTTCGGCGCGCGAGCGAGCAGCGCCTCGAGCCGAACGCAGAGCAGCTCGGCGAGATCCACCGCGACGAGCTCCGACTCCCGCTGCGCCACCACCAACTGCTCGAAATGCCGCCGCACCTCGCCGCGCAATGGCTCGACGCGCTCTGGCGTCAGGTCTTCGCAGAGGGTCAGGTAGATCTTGAGGGCACGCGTCATCGGACCGCTCACAGCAGACGGCGACCGTATCACGGTGACGCGCCGAGCGTCTCCGGTGTCGTGATCAGTACCCGTTCGCGAAGGATCCCGTCTGGACGACGCCGATCAGGCGAGGCCACCATGATCCGGCGATAGCGTATTGTTCCGGGCATGATCGAATGGCTCATCAACCAAATCACAGGGATCGTGGTCGGCCTGGTGACGACCGGGGTGTGGGCCGGCGCGGTGTTGTTCTACTACCGCCGGCAGCGTCACTCGAAGCAGCTGCTCGCGTGGTTCGCGCTCAAGACCACGGGAGAGAGGATGCTGCGGAACGTCACCGCCGCGATCGAGTTGCTCCGCAGCGTGAGCGAAGGCCACCCCGAGTCCAAGACGGAGCGCAAGGCGGTATCGGCAGACCTGTCCGACATGGAGCTCCGCCTGACCCGAAATCTCGCGGCGGTACCAACCCAGTGGCTGGTCGAGCACTTGCCGTTCCGCGATCTGCGGGTTTCGCGTGACGTGAACGCTCGTTTCGCCGCGACGTGATCACCTGGAGCCGCTCGTTTCGCGGCTACGTGATCACCCATTCCGCGGGTCGTGATCGGCGACGCAGGTCGTCGCTGTCG
>JALYRN010000284.1 GCA_030855295.1 Myxococcota bacterium
AGGCCGGAGAGACGATCGTCGCCGCGACGCTCGATCGCGACGCGCCGCCCGGGCTGCAGTGGTCGCTGCGGGTGCGCCGTGATCGCGCGGCGAGCGACACCGAGATCCGCAGCTCGCGCGGAGAGGTCGTCGACGACGGAGCCGAGGGCCCGCGCCGGCGGGTGATCTTCCGGGTGCCCGAGCGGCTGACGCATCCGCGCTTCGACATGCAGGTGTGCGCCGTGCCGGCGGGCGGAAACTGGTCGTTCTGCGAGGAGTGGATCTCGGGATAGTCTCGCGCTCATGCGAAGAGCGATCGCGATCGGGGTCGTCTGGGGAGCGCTCGCGGCCGCGTGCGGGGACGAGACCATGGCCGACGTCGACGGCGGCGCCGACGCGGGGCCGGTCGCGAGCTGTAGCGCGAGCGCCGAGGACTTTCCCGATCCCGTGACGGGACACTGCCGCGCGCTGGTGCGCGAGGGCGCGGCGCTCCCGGCCGGTGCCGACGGCGCCGACGCGTTCGTGGTCCCCGGCGGCGAGCGACTGCTCCGCGTGGGGCGCGTCCTTCCGCTCGGCGGGTTCCCGATGCGGTCGATCGCGGTGCCGGGGACGCGCTTCGTGGTCGTCACCGACGGCGGCCTGCGCGACGAGGTGCTCGCGGTGCTCGACGTCGATGCGATGAGCGTCGTCAGCCAGGTCGAGTTCCTGCGCGAGCGCGACGAGGCGCTCTTCTTCGGCCTCGCGATCTCGAGCGACGGCCGGCGGCTCTGGGCTTCGGGCGGCGGCTCCGACGTCGTGCTCGCGTACGATCTCGATCCCGCGACCGGCGCGCTCACCGCGGCGCCCGCGCGCACGATCCGGATCACGCCGGCCGGCGCGCGCGCATACGTCTCGGGCCTCGCGCTCGCGCCCGACGGAACGCTCGCGGTCGCGCTGATGGCCGAGCAGGCGATCGCGCTCTTCGACTCCGACGACGGCACGGAGCTCGCCAGAATTCCGTTGGAGAACGCGAGCTTCCCGTACGACCTCGTGATCTCGCCCGACGGCGTGACGGCGTTCGCGTCGCTCTGGGGCGGGGCCTCGGTGGTCGCGATCGATCTCGTCGCGCGCAGCGTGTCGGGGACGATCGCGGTCGCCAAGAACCCGATGGGGATGGCGATCTCGCCCGACGGCACGACGCTCGCGGTCGCGTGCTCGGACTCCGACGTCGTCGCGATGGTCGACGTCGCGACGCGCACCGTCTCCGATCGATTCTTCGTGGTCGGCGAGGACGCCTCGCGAGGCGCGGGCCCGGGCAGCGTGCGCTTCGGCGCCGACGGACGGCTCTACGTCACCGATGCGTTCGAGAACGCGATCGACGTGCTCGTGCGCAGCGGGGCCACGTGGTCGCGCATCGGCCGCATCCCGACGCTCTGGCATCCGACCGACGCGCTGCCGCTCGACGACGGAACGATCGTGTTCCTCAACGGACGCCACCTCGGCACCGGCGCGAACACGTCTCCGGGGACCGACGACATCACCGAGCTCCTCGCGGGCAGCGTGAGCGTGCTCGATCCGGGCGGCGCCGACGACGCGCAGCTCGTGATGTGGGCCGACGCGATCGCCGCGAACAACGCGCGCATGGCGAGCCTCGTCGACGTCGAGTGCGACGAGGGCGCCGCGTACGACTTCCCGATCCCGCGGCCGGGCGAGGGACCGTCGTCGCAGATCCGTCACATCGTCGTGATCGTGCGCGAGAACAAGACGTACGACGCCTATCTCGGGAACCTGACCGACGCGAGCGGCGCGCCGCACGGCGACGGCGACCCGACGCTGACGCTGATCCCGGCCGACGAGATCGGCGAGGTCCTGCCGAACACGCAGGCGCTCGCGCTCGAGTTCGCGCTCGGCGACAACTACTACTCGCACGCCGAGCAGTCGATCCAGGGACACATCTGGTCGGTGATGGGGCGCACCACCGAGTTCGTCGAGCGCAGCTGGCTGACGACGTGGGGCCGCGGCTACTGGTCGGTGCCGCCGGGCGGGACCGCCGAGCCGATCGGCTATCCCGAGGAGGGCTCGGGGTTCGACTTCCTGCGCGCCAACGACGTCACCGTGCACAACATGGGCGAGATCATCGGCTCGCGCGCGGCGCCGCTCGACCCGCGCTATCCGGGGCTCACGTACAGCTACCTGCCCGACATCGACAAGGCGAACTACTTCGCCACCCGGATCGAGGCCTGCGCGCTGCGCACCTTCAGCTTCATGGTCATGCCGAACGATCACACGCGCGGCCGCGATCCCGGCGCGCAGACGCCGCGCTCGATGATCGCCGACAACGACGAGGGCGTCGGGCGCGTGATCGAGGCGCTGAGCCACTCGACGTACTGGCCCGAGACGGTCGTCTTCGTGTTCGAAGACGACCCGCAGGACGGCGGCGATCACGTCGACAACCACCGCACCGCGCTCACGGTGATCTCGCCGTGGGCGCGCCGCCACCACGTCAGCCGGACGCACGTCAGCGAGGCGTCGGTGTGGCGCACGCTGCAGCTGATCCTCGGGCTCGCCGATCAGCCGCACAGCCTCGAGTGGGAAGAGGCCGCGCCGCTCTACGACTTCTTCACGTCGACTCCGGACTACACGCCGTACGACCTGGTGCCGCGCCGCTGGCCGCGTGAGACGAACCCCGACGACCGCAGCGCCGACGCGCTCCTCAGCGCCGACTACGACTGGTCGGTCCCCGACGAGCAGCCGGGCCTCTCGCGCCTGCTGTGGCGCCACTTCCACGGCGCCGAGCCGCCCTGGCGCGAGCCGCTCCCGAGCCCCTTCGAAGGCGACGAAGAGGAAGAGTAGGCGGCGGAGCGCGGCCGGCCGATCTCAGAATTGCGCGGTGACCGATGCCGCGACGTCGACCTGCGTCAGCGACTCCATGCGGAAGCGCTGCCCCGGCAGATCGATCGCCGGGCGATGGTGCGGGTTGATGATCCCGCTGCGGCAGGTGCCCCGCGTGCGCTCGTCGCCGCCGGGCGGGTCCGCGTTCGGATTGCACGCGTCCGCCTGCGTGATGACGTACGACGGCGAGTGGTAGACCGCCGTCGACACGCCGAAGCGCACGTAGCGCGCGGCCTGCATCTCGAGCGTGATCTGGCCGCCGATCCGGAGGTGCGACTGGGTGTCGGTCAGCCCGAAGAACGCCGACTCGACGAGCCCCGCGCCGGCGCAGCTCCCGTCCTCCGCGCTGAACACGCCTTCGCAATTCGGCGAGGTCAGGTACGGGTTGCTCGACGAGCCGAGCGCGTCGAAGAGCGGCGAGTAGTCGCGCCCCTCCGACACGTAGTCGCCCGTGAAGCGCAGATCGACGGAGAAGCGCTGCCACTGCTGCCGATCTTCCCAGGGGATGATCGCGGTTCCGACGGTCAGCCGCCCGACGATCGGCGGGCGCGCGTTGATGTAGCCCGCGAGGTTGCCCCCGGGCACGAAGAAGCGATCGCTCGCACCCGGCCACTCCATCTGGAACGCGAGGCCGGCGTAGGGCTCGATGTACTGATAGCGGAACGAGCTGCGCGTCTCGATCCGCAGCGCGTTCGTGCCGCGGCTGACGCCGGGATCGGTGCCGCCGCCCTGGCAGCGCACGGTGCCGTCGTCGTTCTGGCATGCGCGCATCGGCGTGCCGATGTTGAAGCGCCCCTCGATCATCAGCACCCACGTCGGCACGTGCGGATCGCGGTGCTGGTTCAGGATCGACCACGCGATCCCGGCCGCGAGGTAGTCGATGCCGGAGCGCGTCGGCGAGCGGAAGCCGCGCCCCGCGGGGACGTCGAAGAGCGGCGGGTTCATCATCGACTGCCCGGCGGGCGTGCGGTCGTAGACCAGCGCGCCGGGATCCTCGCCGCCGATGCGAGCGAGCGAGCGATCGTCGCTCAGGATCAGCGGCAGCCGCGCGTACACCGCGATGTCGCGATAGATGCCGACGTCGAGCCCGAAGACGAGCTGGTTCCTCTCGCGCGAGTAGTCGGCGACGTCCTGCCAGTTGCGGGACATCCGGCCGTCGCCGGCGTCGGGACCGGCCTGCTCGCGCTGCACGCGGCCGAGCTCCCAGGTGCGCAGGTAGCCGATCGTGATGTCGAGATCGAAGACGTCGTGCTCGTCGAACGCGTCGACGACGTCGGTGAAGGTCGTCGGCTCGTCCATCAGCACGAGCTCTTCGTCGTCGGCGAGCGCGCCCGATGGCAGCAGCGCGCACAGGGCCGCGCTGCATGCGAGCGCCGCGGCACGGAGGCCCATGATTCCGCGGCTTTCCGAACGCATTCCGCGCCGAGGATAGGCAGCGCGCGCGCGCAGCGTCAAGGAACGCCCCGCGGCCTTGCCGCTCCGCGGCCCCCGCGCCACGCTCGCGCTCCTCATGAGCAAGCCCGTCGTTCGGCTGGGAGACGCGATCCCGCTCGAGACCCTCGATCTCGTCGCGCGCGGCGGCGCGCTCGTCGAGCTCCCGCCCGAGGCGCGGGCCCGCATCGATCGCGCGCGCGCCGCCGTCGATCGCCTCGCCGAGGGAGGCGACTCCGCCCCCAACGTCTACGGCGTGAACACCGGCTTCGGCGCGCTCGCCGAGACGCGCATCGCCGCCGACCAGATCCGCGCGCTCCAGCGCAACCTGGTCCGCTCGCACGCCTGCGGCGTCGGTCCGCTGCTGCCGCGCGAGGCGGTGCGCGGGATGATGTTCCTGCGCGCGCAGACGATCGCGATGGGCAACTCGGGCGCCCGCGCGGCGATCGTCGATCTCGTCGTCGAGATGCTCAACCGCGGCGTGCATCCCTCGATCCCGTCGCAGGGCTCGGTCGGCGCCTCGGGCGATCTGGCGCCGCTCGCGCACCTCGCGCTGGTGCTGATCGGCGAGGGCGAGGCCGAGCTCGACGGAGCGCGCCTGCCCGGTGATCGCGCGCTCGCCGCGGCCGGGCTCGCGCCGCTCGAGCTCCAGGCCAAGGAAGGGCTCGCGCTGATCAACGGCACGCAGCTGATCACGGCGGTCGGCGCGCTCGCCGTCCTGCGCGGCGAGCAGCTGTGCACCCACGCCGATCTGATCGGCGCGATGTCGCTCGAGGCGCTGCAGGGCACGGCGCGTCCCTTCGATCCGCGCGTGCAGGCGGTGCGGCCCCATCCCGGGCAGGCGCGCACCGCGGCGAACCTGCGCGCGGTGCTCGCGGAGAGCGGGATCATGGAGAGCCACCGCGACTGCGGGAAGGTCCAGGATCCGTACTCGCTGCGGTGCATGCCGCAGATCCACGGCGCGTCGCGCGACGTGCTCGCGTGGGCGCGCACCGTGATCGAGCGCGAGATCGTCGCCTCGGTCGACAACCCGCTGGTCTTCGTCGACGAGCACGGCGAGGCCGACTTCGTGAGCGGCGGCAACTTCCACGGGCAGCCGCTCGCGATCGCGCTGGACGCCGCCGCCATCGGGATCGCGGAGCTCGCGAACTGCGCCGAGCGCCGCATCGAGCAGCTCGTGAACCCGGCGATGTCGAGCGGGCTGCCGCCATTCCTCGCGCCGCGCAGCGGGCTCGACTCCGGCTTCATGATGGCGCAGGTGACGGCGGCCGCGCTCGTCAGCGAGAACAAGGTGCTCTGCCATCCGTCGAGCGTGGACTCGATCCCGAGCTCCGCCGGCAAGGAGGACCACGTCTCGATGGGCAGCATCTCGGCGCGGAAGTGCGCGCAGATCGCCGAGCACGTGCGCACCGTGCTCGCGATCGAGGCGCTGGTCGCGGCGCAGGGGATCGACTATCGCAAGCCGCACGAGCCCGGCATCGGCGTGCGCGCGGCGCACCGCGCGTTCCGCGAGCACGTGTCGACGCTGATCGAAGATCGCGTGCTCTACCCCGACATCCAGAAGGCGTGCGAGCTCGTCGATCGCGGCGTCCTGCTCGGCGCCGCCGAGACGGTCTGCGGTCGGCTCTCTTGAGCCGGTAACGAGAGAAGAGGCGCGAGCGATGCAGGTCGAGATCCGAGACGCGCGCTTCCTGGCGATGGCGATGCGAGAGGACGGTCTGCCGCCTCCGGAGCACGCCGAGATCGCGTTCGCGGGGCGGTCCAACGTCGGCAAGAGCAGCCTGATCAACAAGCTCGTCGTCCGGAAGAAGCTCGTCCGCACCAGCTCCAAGCCGGGCGCGACGCGGGGGCTCGCGCTCTTCCGCGTCGATCTCTCGATCCTCCGGGCCGGGAGCGAGACGCAGCGCGCGACGATCGAGCTCGTCGATCTACCGGGCTACGGCTACGCCAAGCGCAGCAAGGCCGAGCGGCGCTCGTGGGGGCCGATGATCGAGAGCTACCTCGAGCATCGCACCGGGCTGCGCGCGGTCGTCGTGATCGTCGACGTGCGTCGCGGGCTCGAGGACGACGACGTGCAGCTGCTCGAGTTCCTCGATCACATCCAGCGACCCGCCGTGCTGGTCGCGACCAAGCTCGACAAGCTGCCGAACGCGCAGCGCCTGCCGGCGGTCGCCGCGATCAAGGCGAGCGCAGGAGGACGCCCCGTAGTCGGCGTCAGCGCGGAGACGGGCGACGGCCGCGATCGGCTGTGGTCCCGGCTGATCGCCGCCGCCGGCATCGGCGCCGACGACGCACCGACCTGAGTCGACAGGAGTGCTCGCCCCGGGCCCGACAGGAGTGCTCGCCCCGGAGAGCGCGCACGGGAGCGCGCCCGGCGCGCGGACGGAAGCGCCCGGAGTGGGCGAGCCGATTGACGACAGGAGTGCTCGCCCCGGAGGGCGCGCACGGGAGCGCGCCCGGCGCGCGGACGGAAGCGCCCGGAGTGGGCGAGCCGATTTCTAGCCCCTGATCGACCCGATCACTGCGAGGTGCGCGTCGTCTGGCCGGAGTCGGCGAGGAAGCGCGTGCGACCGCGACCCTGCAGGTAGCTGCGCATGGTGGTCGGCACCCGCAGCATCCAGTCGTGCAGCTGAGGCCGCACGATGCCGCCGACGAAGCCGTCGTCCACCGCGGCGAGGATGCCCCAGCTGACCAGCGTGCGGCTCGGATCATCGGGCCACTCGCTCAGCGTGAGGAAGCCGCGCGCGGAGCGCACGTCGTTGGGGCGCGTCGCGTCGAGATCGAACGTCACGTCGCGGGTCCGCTCCTCGAAGCGAAGCCGCAGGTGGTACGCCGCGCGGATGATGCCGTAGGCGTGCCCGACGCGGACGACGGCCTCGCGCTCCCCCCGCGCCACCACGCGCACCGACTCGACCTGCGGGAGCAGATCGCGGTACGTCGACGGATTGCGGACCGCGCGCCAGACCTCGGCGATCGGTCGATCGACGGTCTGGAACGACGTGCCTCCGAAGTGGATCAGGCTGCCGCGGCGCTCGATCCGCCGATGTGCGATGAGGCGGCCGGCCTGGAGCGTCGCGCGCTCGGACGCGCTGAACGCGGCGCGCTCCTGTGCGCTCGCCGGCTCACCGAGCGGGAACGCGCCTGCGAGGAACACCGCAGCGAACGCGCTCGACATGACCGCGAGGCCGGTCATGCGTCGAGAAAGGCGCATCACGGCAACGATGCAGGACGTGGCGCGGCGGCGCCAGGCTGAAATCAGCCCTTCATGTGGTGGCAGGTCGTCAGCGGCACACCGGTGCCTGACGTTGTGCGCGACCCGCCTCGAGCCGCAGCGGCAGCGCGAAGTCGACGACGCCTCCCGGCGGATCGAACGCGAGCTCGCGCGCCGCGCGGACGAGGCACGCTCGCAGCGAGGGATCGCCGGTCGCGTCCTCCATCACGCACGCCTCGCGCACGCGCCCGTCGGCGGCGATGCGCACCGCGATCGCGACGAGCC
>JALYRN010000285.1 GCA_030855295.1 Myxococcota bacterium
AGCACGGCCTGCGCGTGCTCGACGTCGCCCCGGCGATCGCGTCGCGCGACGTGCGCGCGCTGTGGGTCGCGCCCGACGACACGCACCCCAACGCGTCGGGCCACGCGCTCTACGCCGACGCGATCGCAGCCTGGCTCGACGCCGAGCACCTCGTGCCGCACTGATCGTAGATCGCATGCTCCGCGTACAGGCGTCACTCGATCACGGGATCGCAGGCGCGCGTCGAGGGCGAGGAGACGCTCGGCCTAGAGGTCGATCAAGAAGCCGAGCGACGCCTGCATCCCGACCGCACGGTCGAGGTTGCTCGAGAACCCGGGCTCTGCGGTGAGCTGCGTCAGCAGGGCCACCTCCGGCATGAGGAGGAGCCGCGGGTCGACGCGGATCGCGACGCCGATCGTGCCGCCCGCGTAGAGGAAGCTCAGCGGCTCGCGCTGCCCGCCGACACCGACCCGCATCTGGTAGGCCAGCCGCGCCGAGAGCACGAGCTGATGCTCGCCGAGGTTGATGCCGACTAGCAGCGCCGTGTCGAGGCCGAGCTTGTCGACGTACGTCCACGAGAGCGAGGGCGCGAGGGCGACGTCGACGCCACGCGCGGAATCGGCAGAGCGGTGCAGCTGCACGCGCGGCCCCAGCGAGACTCCGAGCGTGCTCACGCGCGCGTCGACCTCGAGCTCGAGCTCGCGCGTCGCGCCGACGCGCACGCCAGCCTCTCCGATCGGCCGCACCGACGCGCCGGCCTCGCTCATCACCGCGTAGGCCTCGGGCGCGGCGAAGACCTCGACGCGTCCGGGCTCGAGCGTGCGGGCGCGCCCGAGGTTGCCCGGCGTAGTCGCGCGTCGCGCGCGCCCAACGGCGACTCGATGCCACACGGCCCGGCGTCGCATCGGCCACCTCTGGTGCGCGACGCGCCGTCGACGCGCTGAGCGCGACATCGGATCACATTTCGATGCGCGGGTCCGCGAGTACGTATCGGGAGTGAGTGGTGCTCTCGAGCGCTACGAAAGGAGACACCCGACGTGCACCAGCGAATTCACTCCGCGGCGACGGCAGCGCTCGCGCTCGCGCTCATCGCGAGCGGATGCAGCGACGACCTCGACGACCTCGCGACCGAACGCGCCGCGCTCTTCTTCACGACGACGGAGGGAGGGCTCTCGCGCACCATGCCGATCGCAGTCGGCGCGCGCGCCGCGCTCGCGGCCGAGGGGCTGCGCAGCTTCACGATGCTGCCGGTGCTCGAGGCGACGAGCCGGAGCCCGGACGTCATCGCGGTGCGTGAGATCGTCGACGGCGTCGCGATGCTCGAGGCGCTCGCGCCGGGCGAGGCGCTGATCGACGTGACGGTGCGTCACGGCGAGGAGGTGATGCGCGAGACGACGCTCGTCGAGGCGCGCGCCCCGGCGTCGGTCGTGCTCGGTCACGCGTGCGAGGAGGGCGACGACGCCGTGTACCTGACGCGATCGGCGCTCGACCTGTCGTACGGCGTCGAGAGCGCCGACGGCACGGAGCTCGTCGGCTTCGGGTTCTTCCCGATCGAGGTCACGCCGGCGGAGAGCGCGGACGTGCTCGGGGAGCCGTTTCCGACGCAGCGACTTCCGGTGATCACGAGCGACGCGACGGGCCCGGTGACGCTCTCGAGCCAGCTCGGGGGCGACATGCTCGTGCTGGACGTCGTGTCTCCGTCGGACGTCGGCGAGCTCGGCTTCGTCGACGATCGCGCGACCGACGAGCTCCAGGTCGGCACGCTGCGGATGCTCGAACTGCGAGCGCAGGCCGACTATGAACGGCCCGTCTGCCTCGACGCGCTGCGAGCTCGCATCGAGGTGCTGACGCCGGAGGTCTGCAACGTGTTCGATCCGAACGAGCGATCGGACGCCGACCTCGAGCCGGCGGACGCGACGCGCTGGCTCACGGTGGAGGGTCTGACCGCGGGCACCTGCCGGTTCACCACCCGCTTCGGCGGCTTCGTCGACGGGCAGGACGGCATCCGCGAGATCTTCACCATCCTCGTGCGCTGACGCGACGGCGGGGCGCGAAGCGAGACGACCGCAGGCGGCGCTCGGGCCACCCGCGGTCGTCTCGCGTTCGCTGTTCGCTGTTCGGTCACTCGGTGTCGTCGACGGTCTCGACCACTGCACGGCGCTGCAGAGGCCAGAGCGTCGGCATCCCCTCGGTCATGCCGCGCTCACCCATCGCGCGGATCTCGATGCGCTCGGGATCGACGCCCTGCTGCTCGAGGAACCCGAGCACGGCGCGCGCGCGCTCCTGAGCGAGCTCGCGGTTGTACTCCTCGGAGGCGCGCGGATCGGTGCGCGCCGTGATCTCGATCGTCTCCTCCGTCGGCTCGCCGCGGACGCACCGCGCGAAGTCGCGGAGGATCGTCTGGTCGGCCTCGTCGAGCTCCGCCGAGTCGGTCGGGAAGAACACCCCCGCCTGGTCGCATGCGACGCTGACACCCAGCACCGCGAGCCCGGGCACCACCCGCATCGTCTCCTCGCCCTCGGTGCGGACGAGCTCCTCGTCCATCGGCTTCTCGTCGACCGCGGTGGTCTCACCGCTCGCCCCGGCCTGACCACATCCCAGCGCGAGCACTGCCGCGCACACCGTCATCTTCGTTCTGATTCGCATGCCGCGCGCTCCTGCATCGCGCGTTCCGATGGCGCGCGACGCATCGCGCCCTCCGGTCTCGAGCGCGATCGGTCGCCACGTGGCGGCGTGCCCCAGCGACGTTCGGTGCCGCGCGGTGGCGCGCACGTTGCGAGCGCTACTCCCTCACGACGTGTCCGCGAACGGACGTGTCATCGAACGGATGCTCTCGCCGCGCCGGCGAGAGAACTACGGAGGAGAGAGAGACATGCGAACGAGCTCGAAGATCGCGGGGATGATGATCGTGGCGTGCGCGGCAGCCGCAGGCTGCGATTCGCCTGCCGAGGAGCGCGCCGAAGAGCGCGCCGAGGCGCTGGGTCTCCCGGAGGCGGTCGAAGAACGAATGGAGGAGCGCGCGGAGGAGCGCGCGGAGCAGCAGGCCGCGGCGCCCACGCGGGTCCGGCCCGCGGTGACGATCACCGCGATCGCGATCGAGTGCCCGGCGACGCCGGTCTTCTTCGACCGTGACTCGGCGCAGCTCGGCGACGACGATCGCGAATCGCTCAGCACGCTCGCCGACTGCCTCCAGGGGACCGCAACCGGCGAGCGCGTGCGCATCGTCGGCATGGCATCGCCGCCCGGCTCGGAGGACTACAACCAGCAGCTCGCCGAGCAGCGCGCGACCAACGTCGCCAGCTTCCTCCGCCAGGAGGGTGTCGAGGAGGGCCGCTTCCGCATCACTGCAATCGGCGAGGACGGCGCGGTCGAGGGGATGCCGGAGCTCTACCCGACGCAGCGCGCGGCGCTCGCGATCCCGCGTACGCCGGGCGCGATGCCCGAGGGCGCCGAGCAGCCGGAGCCCAGCGAGCTGCGCGAGGCCGTCGAAGAGGCGAAGTGACGACCCCGCGCGGAGGCCGAGCACACGGCCTCCGCGCGCGTCACCACGAGACCTGCGCGTCCAGCTCGTCCGGCCAGATCGCGAGGATCACGCCCGCGATCAACATGGAGAAGAGTCCGAGCGAGGTCCCGATCAGGTGCGCGGAGATCAGCTCCTCGTCGAGCGCCTCGGTCATCGGGATGCTCGTCACCGTCAGCAGGGCGAATGCCGACACCGCGCTTCCGATCATGGTCCAGCCCTGGATGCGGCGGGGCTCGTGCGAGCGGAACACGAATTCGATCGGCGCGGAGGATGGGTCGGGCGCCGACCACGCGTCGACTTGAAGCGGGCGCACCAGCGAGGCGTCGACCGAGATGCCGTAGACGTCCGGCGCGAGCGTCAGACGGCAGGGCGTCTCGCACACCGTGATGGGCTTGCGGCCGCCTGGGCCGCCGATCGTCGTCGCCGGGAACACCCGCACGAGGTGGCGCTCGTCGTCTTCGAAGTCGACGCGCACCTCGCGCTCGTCGGACGCATCGGTCACCGCGACGGCCGCCGCCTCGGGAGAGGCCTGCGGACGCGCGGGGAAGACCGACGCGCTCTCGCCGCCCGACGAGGAGCGATCGGTCCGCGAGCTCGAGCTCGCCGCCTCGAGGATCGCACCCCCGATGCGCAGGTCGACCTCCGCGGCCTGCGCGAGCGCACCTTGGGGACACGAGCCGGCGGCGCACGCGATGCCTGTGAACAAGGTCGCGCAGCCCGACGTCGAAGCTGCGATCACGATCGCGAAGAGCATCCGAACGATTGGAGCGGCGAAGCGCGCGTGGGGGAGATCCATCCGAGCCTTTCGGCGTCGCGATCACGCGCGACGCAGAAGGCTAGCTAGCGCGCCATGTCTCAGGCCTTCGTGAGGTTGTGTAAAGACATCTTCGCGGGCAGCCGGATCGTGACGATCAAGCCGCCGTCGACCGCGTTCGAAGCCTCGATCGCGCCGCCGTGCAGGTCGACGGCGCGGCTGGCGATCGCGAGCCCGAGACCGCTTCCGCCGCGGCTGCGATCACGCTCCAGATCGACGCGGAACATCGGCTCGAAGATCGATCGGAGGTGCTCGTCGGGCACGCCGGGGCCGTGATCTCGGATCGTGAGCGATCGGCTTCCGTCGTGCTCCTCCGCGATGGCGATTTCGATCACGGAGCCGGGCGGTGCGTAGCGGACCGCGTTGCGCAGCACGTTCTCGAGCGCGCGGCGCATCGACTCGCGATCGCCGAGGATCGAGATCGACGTCGAGGGCGCCCGCGCGACGCGCACCTCCGCCGCGCGCGCCTCGAATTCGACGTCGGCGACGACCTCGTCGAGCACCGCGAGCAGATCGAGGCGCTCGTGCGGCCGGGGCATGCTCTCGAGCCGCGACAGCGTCACGATCTCCTCGACCAGCGCGCCCATGCGTTCGGTGTCGCGCTCGAGCTGGTCGAGGATCGGCGACTGCTCGGGACCGAGTCGATTGCGCGCGAGCGCGAGCCCGACCCTCAGCCGCGCGAGCGGTGAGTTGAGCTCGTGAGAGACGTCGGCGAGCAGCTGCTGCCGCGAGGTCACCAGCGCCTCGATCCGCGCGGCCATCCGATCGAAGTCCTGCGCGAGCGAGCGCAGCTCGGTGTGGGCGCCCCTCGTCAGCGGCGCGGCGCGCGCCGACAGCTCGCCTCTCGCGATCGCGTGGGTCGCGCGGCGGAGGTGCTCGATGGGCGCCGACAGGTGCCGCGCCAGCACGAACGCGACGAGCCCCGAGACGCCGAGCACGAGCGCGATCCGGAGCGGGAGATCGTCGGTCCCGAGCGCGCGCGCCCAGCGCGGGCGCTGCAGCACGCGAGCGACGGCGACGCCGCCGCCCTCCAGCGGGATCCCGACCAGCGTGCCGGACTGCCGCTCGACCGCGAGCTCACCCTCGTGGGACACGCGCGCCGCGACCCTGCGGACCGCGTCCGGTGCGTCTTGACCGGGCCGCAGCCGTCCGTCGCGATCGAACAGATAGAGAGAGGCGCCGGTGCGCTCGCGGTACGAGCCCAGCTGCGCCGCGAGCTCGTGCTCGTCCACCTCGTCCGCGAGCTGCGCCACGAGCGCGCGGGTCTCGACGCGCAGGCCGAGGTGCAGCAGCTCGCCGTGTCGATCGGCGACCGAGGGCTGGAGCGCCTCGGTCACCGCCACCCCCGCGCCGATCAGCGCGGACGCGAGCCAGATCGACGCGAAGAGACGGACGAAGAGGCTGCTCACGGGGACGAGGCTCGGGCGTAGAGATAGCCCTGCCCGCGCACCGTCTTGATGCGCGCTCCGCTCGCGCCGAGCTTGCGCCGCAGGTTGCTGACGTGGACGTCGAGGCTCCGGTCGAGCGGCGAGAAGCGGCGTCCGAGCACCTTCGACGAGAGCTCCTCGCGCGTGGCGATCCGCCCTGCGGAGCGCACGAGCGCGTCGAGGAGGTCGTACTCCGCCGCCGTCAGCTCGAGCGTCTCGCCGGCGCGTCTCACGGTGCGCGAGGCGGGCGCGATCTCGAGCTCGCCGTCCGTGAGGACGCGGTCGTCCGCGCGTCCCGCGCCTCCGTCGATGCGGCGACGGATCGCGCGGATGCGTGCGACCAGCTCGCGCGGATTGAACGGCTTCGAGAGATAGTCGTCGGCGCCGAGCTCGAGGCCGACGATCCGATCCACGTCGCCCATGCGCGCCGTCAGCATCAGCACCGGAACGTCGGACGAGGTGCGCAGCCGCCGCAGCACCTCGAAGCCGCTCTGCGTCGGCAGCATCACGTCGAGCACGACGAGATCGTACTGGGTGCTCGTCGCGCGCTGCAGGCCCTCCTCCCCGTCGTGCCGCGCCTCGACGCGGAAGCCTTCCTCGCCGAGGTATTGGACGAGCAACGCGCAGAGCTCCCGGTCGTCGTCGATGATCAGGATGCTCGGGACCGGGGCCACGTCGGAAGGCTACTTCCATCCGCGCCCGACGCACGCATCCTCAGCGGAGGCGCCACTCACCGCGCCTGTTGGACGACCGGGCGCGACGCGAACGTGCTTCCGTCGTCGAACTGCCCGATCAGCAGCGGCTCGCCCTCGAAGTCGACGGTGACGAACACGACGATGCTGCTGGTGTCGGTGCCGACGCCGAGCGTCAGGCGCTCGGGCTGACCATCGCTCTCGCGCACGACCTCGAACACGTAGCTCGCGGCGCTCCCGAGCTCGACGGAGTCCGCGACCTCGCCGTATGCGAGGTCGGTCGCGATCGGCACGGCGACTCCGTCCAGAGGAACGGCGAGCACCTCGAGCTCACCGATTCCGGGCGCCACGTGCACTGCGCGCACCTGCGCGATCTCCGAGCGCTCGATCGCTCGCTCTTCCGCCAGCACCAGAGACTCGAGCGGGAACGCGTCGTCGGGATCGACGGTGCCGTACGCCACCAGCGTGTAGAACGTCGCGTCGCTCAGCGAGAGGCCCTCCACCTCCAGCACCGCCTCCGAGCGATCGGCGTCGGCCGGGGCCAGGGCGATGTCGTACGTGCCCGCCTCGAGCGCTGCGTACGACGTGCCGTCAGTGAATCCGAGGTCCGTGACGAGCGGCTGGGCCTCGTCGTCGAGATACAGCGCGAGCGCCGGCGCGTCGGGCGCGAGGTGCACGGCGCCGAACGCGGCGAACTCTCCGGTGCGCGGACCGTCGTCGGCGACGCATGCGGTCAGCGAGAGCACGACGACGGCAGCGAAGGCGCGCGCGGCGCGGTGGTGATGGATGTGTCGCATCGAATTTCTCCTGTCCACGATCGCTGTGCGCCCCACGATCGGACGCTGAAACGCTCGGGTCGGGACGCGCCGAGAGCGGACCTCGGCACGGAGGCGCGCGTATGCGCTCGTGTGGGATCGCGTGCGACGCGCACACGACACGGGACAGAGACACCTCGGGTGAGCTGGCCAGCTCACACTCGACGAAGCGCGTGCCCTGCTCCAGGATGGGGCCGCCGTGAAGCTCCTCGTGCGACGCGCTCCATGCGCAGCATCAAAGCCCACCGGGTCCGCCTCTTCGCGGCCCGCGCTTCGCTCGTCGCGATCGGCGCCCTCGCGCTCGCGGCGTGCACGCCCGACCTGAACGGGATCCACGCGTCGGTCCACACCGGCGCCCTGCTCGATCCGCCGGGCGCTCGCGGCGACGCGCTCGCCTCGATCCGAGATGCGTGCGGAGCGCCGGAGCGCCCCGGCGGCGTGATCGCGCGGCATCCCTACGTGCAGCACGTGGAGGCGCGCGCGGCGACGCTCGCGTGGACGTCGACGGCGAGCACGCCCGAGA
>JALYRN010001178.1 GCA_030855295.1 Myxococcota bacterium
CGCTGGAGCTCCTCGCGCCGCTGGGGGCACGCGCGGAAGACGTCGACGCCGCGCTGCCGTTCGAGCGGGGGCACTGTCGCTCGATCGGCGTGACGCTCCGCGGCGCGCCCGAGTGGACGGCCTACTTCAAGCCACGCGGGCTCGGCGTGCCGCTGTGGGACCTCGCCGCCGCCGCCGTGTTCGTCACGACCGGCGCCGAGGCCGCCGTGTTCCTCGCGCCTCGCGACTACGCGCCGCGCGCTTACGCGCGGACGGCTGCGCACGCGGTGAGCTACCGGCTCACGCGCGGCAGCGCGAGCCCCGACGAGATCGACGCGCTGATGCGCTGGGTGGTCGCGTCCGTCGAGGCCGCCGAGCGCCGCGCCGTTCCCTTGTCGCTCGACGCACCGCCGGCTCCGTGGGTGCGCTCTGCGTGATCGCGCGCGGATGCAGCGCGGAATGCTAACGGTGCTGCGTGATACACTGCCCGCGTGCAGGCGGCCGAGAACCGTGGCCCGATGATGGTGCCGACCACGCCGGGGGATCGGTACTTCGACTACTGTCTGCAGCCCTACGAGCCGCGCTGCTCCCCGGTGGGAAAGCTGCGCGGCGAGACGCTCCTCTGGCACAGCTTCGACGTCGCGGGCGCGAGCGACACCGTGCGAGCGGCGACGCGCGGGCTGCAGAAGCACGCCGGCAGCGACGCGACCGTGTGGGGCGTCAAGCACGCCGCGGGAGCGCTCTGGTGGGAGCTCTATCTCTACGATCCGCAGAAGGAGGACCCGCGAGTCACCGTCGGGTCGGTGACGCGCGCGCTCGCGCCCTGGCTGCAGCTCGTGCCGGCGGTGCGCGAGTCGATCCCGTACTTCATGTTCAGCTTCGACCTCCGCCCCGGGTGGGGACCGGGGCACGCCGTCGACGCGCTGAACGTGTACCTCGCGGAGCCGGTGGGACAGGCGGGGCGCTCCTACGCGGTGCGCGAGCGCGCGCTCGAGCTCGAGAACGTCTACCACTTCTTCCACCCCAAGCTCGAGATCCGCGAGGTCCTCGCGCGGATCCGCAGCAGCACGTTCGTGGACTTCTCCGCGATCGACGTCGGGCGCGTCCTCTTCCCCGAGCTCCTCTCCTGTCGGCGGATCTGCGTCGCGAAGAAGCGGCGCTCCGATGCCGTGTACTACTCGGGGATCGACGTGGATCAGCTGCTCTGGTTCCTCCGGCGCTTCGGCTATCCGCCGGCGATCGTCGACTTCGTCGACGGGCACCGAGCCAGCCTCGATCACCTTCGCTTCGACGTGGGCGTCGACTACGCCGCCGCCGGCGACGGCATCGACGTGGCGAAGACCGGATTCTACTCGACGGTGTGACGATGCCGAGCGCGCAGGACGGCTTCCATCCCACTCGCTTCGAGGACCTCGCCGTCACGGTCGAGTTCCACTGCAACAGCGCGTGCCGCTTCTGCATCGTGCAGGAGGGGATGAACCGCTATCGCGGGCTCTCGCTCGAGCGATTTCGCGAGGCGGTGGAGGAGAACCGCCGCAGCGGGAAGTACCAGCGGCTCATCCTCACGGGCGGCGAGGTCACGCTCGAGAAGCGCCTCTTCGACTTCCTGCAGATCGCGCGCGAGTCCGGCTCGTTCCAGCACGTGCGCATCCAGACCAACGCACGACGGCTCGCGGACGCGGCCTACGCACGGTCGCTCGCCGACGCCGGCGTCGACGAGCTCTTCGTCTCGGTGCACGGCCACGACGCGGCCACGCACGACGACATCACGCAGCGCCCCGGCAGCTTCGCGGAGCTGCTCGCGGGGCTGCGCAACGCGCGCGCTCTCGGGCAGCGGCTGATCACCAACACGGTGATGACGCGGCGCAACGTGCGCTCGCTGCCCGCGATCGTGACGCTCGCGATCGAGCACGGTGTCGAGCGGATGGAGATCTGGAACTACCTTCCGATGGAAGACGCCATCGACGTGCGGGATCTGATCGCGCCGATGGAGGAACTCGTCCCGCCTCTCCGCCGAGCGCTGACCGAGGCCGCGTCGAGAGGCATGCCGTGCACGGTGAAGTACGTGCCGCGTTGCCTGCTGGGCGAGCACGCCGACACGCTCGACAACGGCCAGCCCGACGTGGTGATCGTCGAGGACTTCTGGGACCAGTTCCCGCGATTCGCGTGCCTCTACGAGGCGGTCTGCGAGCACTCGGACCAGTGCCTCGGGCTGCACCATCCGTACGTGAACAAGCACGGCTGGGAGGCCGATCGCCTCGAGCCCACGGCGCGGGCTCGCCCGTGGAGCGAGCGGGTTGCGCCTCCGGTGGCGCGTTCGGAGCGGGACGCCGCCCCTCCAGCGCCCGGGCACCCCGCGTGGGTCGCGCTCGTCGAGGG
>JALYRN010000286.1 GCA_030855295.1 Myxococcota bacterium
CGGTGTGCACCACGCGACCGAGCAGCGATCGCGCGAGCGAGAGCGGGCCGCGCCCCCCGCGATCGCGACCGCGGAGCGCGTCGAGGAGCGCCTCGCGATCCATGCGCTCCGGAGCCGCGACGCCGCGCCGTCGCGCCTCGTCGATCAGCTCGGTGATCGGCAGCTGCTCGAGCTCGTTCAGATCATCCTCCAGGTCGGGTCTTCACCGGCGAGCTGCGCGCGCGCGCTCGCCGCGTCGCGCGCGATCTGCTCGCGCAGGGCGTCGATGCCGTCGAATTTGCGCTCGCCGCGCAGCCGGTGCGCGAAGCCGACGCGCAGCCGCGCGCCGTAGAGATCGCCCTCGAAGTCGAAGAGGTGCACCTCGACCGAGCGTCCCGCCGCGAACGTGGGGCGGGTGCCGAGGTTCGCGACGCCGCGCAGCAGCGCGCCTCCGTGCCGCGCGGCGAGCGGCTCGGGCGCGATCACGCGCGCGACCACCGCGTAGACGCCGTCGGCCGGCATCAGGATCGGATCGGCGTCGAGGTTCGCGGTCGGGAAGCCGATCGTGCGGCCGCGGCGGTTGCCCTCGATCACCGTGCCGGCGAGCTCGTGCACACGGCCGAGCATCACCGCCGCGCGCTCGACGTCTCCCTCGCGCAGCGCCTCGCGGATCCGCGTCGAGCTCACGCGGCCGATGCCCTCGAGCTCGACCGGCGCCACCTCGCCGATCTCGAGCTCGTGCTGGGCGCCGAGCTCGCGCAGGCGCTCGATGGTCCCGGTGCGCGCCGCGCCGAAGCGGAAGTCGGGCCCCACGACGATCACCTTCGCCGAGAGATCGCGCAGGAGCACGTGCTCGACGAACTCGTCCGGAGGACGCGACGCATACGCCGCATCGAAGCGCGCGACCACCACGTCGTCGGCCCCCGCATCGCGCAGCAGCTCCTTGCGCCGCTCGATCGTCGTCAGCGGAACCGGCGCGCGCTCGGGCGTGAGCACGGTCAGCGGATGCGGGTCGAACGTGAGCGCGACGACCTCGAGCGACGCGCGCTCGGCGCGCCGCCGCGCCTCCGCGATCAGCGCGCGATGGCCCGCATGCACTCCGTCGTGGTTGCCGGGCACCACCGCGCTCGACCGGGCTCGCGTCATCAGCGCCCCGATGATGGGCGCCGACGACGCGAGGGTCAATTTGCCGAAAGGTTCCGAGCCGATCAGCGCGGGCAGGCCGCGGGATCGGCGGCGCAGGTCTCGGCGATCCGGCAGCACTCGACCGGCATGAAGAACGGCGTGCACAGCGGCGTGATGACGCCCTCGTCGTCCACGAAGTAGTCCTCGCCTGCGATGCGCAGCTCGCGCGTCTGGCGGCTGCCGGTGAGCCCTTCGACGACGGCGCCCGGATAGATGTCCGAGGGACCGCGCAGGGGGCAGAGGGGGAGCCCGCAGAACTGATCGAGACGCTCCGAGCAGCACACCGGGTTGTCCAACGGCCGGAACTCGACGGGCTGCGTGGTGCCGTCCGCGGCGCGCGTCGCGGTCCGACAGCCCTCGATGCCATGGCCGTCGACGGTCGACATCGTCGCCTGCTCGGGCGGGTTCTCCGCGTTGTCGATGATCGCCCAGCCGCCTTGGCGACCCTGGCGCGGCAGCAGCACCGAGTCCTCCGCGCCGCACGCGGGGTAGGTCACGCCGTCCGCGGACACCGGGTCGAGCTGGTTGACGGCGTTGATGCGGTAGTCGAAGTCGGGGCAGCCGAGCTCGTTCGGGATCGACCACGCCTGGCTCGAGTAGTTGCCGCCGTTGATCACGAACCCGTTCTCGGTGGTCGCGGGGACGGTGAACCCGCACTGCGCGTCGCACTGCACCATCGTGCGCCCCGCCGCGAGGCACTCGGAGATGCAGACCATCTGCTGATCGACGATCGTTCCCCCGGCGATGCCGCTGAGGACGTTCACGTCGTAGTTGCCCGTCGGCAGCTCCTGGCAGTCGACCCAGATGCGCTCGTAGGTCTCCTCGGAGTTGCCCGGCGGGATGATCGGAGCGCGGCACTCGGCGGGGAACGCGGGGTTGGTGACCATGACGCCGACGGGCGCCATCAGCGCGTCGAAGCTCATCATCGTCTGGCGCGGGATGCCGGAGGGAATGCCGGCGACGACGGTCGGTCGGATCGTGCCGATCATCAGCACGTCGGGCACGCCGAGCTGCTGCTCGACGATCGAGCGCGCGCGCCGGGTGATGATGATCGGCGTGAACCAGTTGATCCCGGCGGTGCCGAGGATCGGATGCGCATCGCCCATCATGTCGAGGTTGGCGTCGACCGGCTTGATGTAGAAGCCGTAGCGCGGGTTGCCGAAGCGGTAATTCGACGAGTCGATCCCGGCGGCGGCGAACGCCTCGAGCCAGTCGGCGGAGGGCTCCGGCATCGCCTGGCTGACGATCGCGCCGAGGCGCATGTTCGTCAGATCCGCGAGCGCCTGCTCGCGCGCGACCGCATCGGTGCCGGTCGGCAGCCGTGCGTCGGACGCCATCGCGCGCGTCATGGGGCCGACCTCGAACACCGGACGCTCGGTGGTGATCACCGCGCCCAGCGTGACCGCGACGCTGTCGACGAGCTGGCCCTGGGGCTGCTCGTCGATGTGGCCGAACGGGATGCGCAGCGGCTGGGGCGGGTTGACCGCCGTGCTCACGAACGCGCCGCCGCCGACGTCGCCCGCGGTCGGCAGGTTGCGCACGCCGAAGAACGGGTTGAAGTCGCCGTCGTAGTCGTAGAAGCCGCGGATCTGGTAGTCCTGCCCGGGGCAGTGCGGGTTGTCGGGGTTCGGATCGGTGCACTCGCGCTGACCGAGCGAGATCTCGGGCCACGTGAACGCGGCCGAGCGCATCACCGGTCGACGGTCCTCGTCGGTCGGGACCGCCGGCATGCAGTCGGCGAGCGAGAACATCTCCTCCGCGGGGATCGTCAGCAGGCTGAGCGCGCTCGACGCGCTGCCGCTCGGCGGAGGCGGGTTGTCGAACGCGAAGAGCGTCAGGACGACCCTGCCGATCACCTCGGTCGCCGTCCCGTCCTCGGCGCGGGTGCACGCGGGGCGCGGCCCGACGTAGAGGACCGTGCCGCCGATCACGCCGGAGGGATCGGGCGCGGGACCGCCGCGGCGGCGCGCCTCGTCCTCGTCGGGGCTCTCACACGCCAGAGCACCGAGGCTCAGCATCCCGACGCAGATCATTCCGAGAGAGCGATTCGCACGCATGTTCGACGGGGTCATAAGCAGAGGTCCTTCCGAGTCTCACATCCGGTAGGCGGCGGTGAACATGAAGCGCGCCGACAGCTCCTGACCGAGCGGATGCTGTCTGTGGCGATGATCGGTGATGTTGGTTCCGACGAGCCCGAGATCGAGCGCGTCGTCGAGGAGGCGATAGCCGATGCGCGCATCGACCAGGTAGTACGCAGGCACGTCGAGCTCCGCGAGGACGGCGCCGCGTCCGTCGTCGGCCGCCCAGGTCTGCTCGAGCCAGCGCTGGTCGCTCACGAAGTGGAAGTCCACGCTGATTTCGAGCCCGAAGTCGGAGCGATATTGGATGCCGGCGTTCACGCGATGCGTGCTCGTGGGGGCGTCGTCGGTGCGCAGCACACCGGTCGCACCCTCCGGCGTCGTCATGAACGTCGTCGAGATCGCGTAGTTCGCGTAGAGATCGAGGCCCTGCACCGGGTGGACGCGAGCGATCGCTTCGCCGCCCACGACGTCGAAGATCGGCGTCTCGTTCTCGAACGTGATCGTGCCGAGGGCGAAGCTGCCGGTGCTGGGCGAGTATCCGTCGGCGAGATCGCCGAGGCGGAAGGGCTGCACCTGCGTCGTCGCGATCCGATCGTCGACGCGGTTGTAGTAGGCGTTGAGCTCGACGTCGACGAGCTCGGACTCCTCGTTGCGGTAGCCGAGCTCCGCCGAGAGGATGCGCTCGGGCCGCAGCCCGAGAGCGCCTCGAGCGAGCACGTGCACACCCGGAACGGCGGTCGAGCGCTCGAGATCGAGATAGGACTCGAGGAACGTCGGAGGCCGGAACCCGGTGCCGATGGAGGCGCGGATCGACGAGCCCGCGCTCGGGCGCACGACCGCCGCGCCCCGCGGAGAGAACACCGGCGCCGCGAGCAGCGGATGGAAGTCGGCGCGGAGGCTGCCGACGACGCTGAGCCACTCGGTGATCTGCATCGCGTCGTGGAGGAAGAGCGCGTAGTGGTTCTGCTCGTAGGGCTGCGCGAGGAAGTCCCAGCGGACCGTCTTGCGCCGATAGCTCGCGCCCACGCGGAGGTCGTGCTGCACGAGCAGCTCGAACCGCTGCGCGAGCTCGGCCTCGACGTCGAGCGTGCCGGTCGTGAAGTCGCCGCGCGCCGGCTCGCGCCCGATCGGCGCCGACCCGCGCTGCGCCTGCAGATCGACGTGCGCGTAGGACGCGCGGATCGAGCCGTAGGGCGTCTCGAGGCTGCCGAGCACGTGCGCGGCGGGACCGCGCGCGGTGGAGTCGCCGGTCGGCTCGACGAAGAGCGGACCGGGGGTCTGGAGCGTCAGCAGACGCTGGGCCAGGCCGCCTTCCAGGCGGAGCTGGACCTCGGGGACGATGCGATAGCGGAAGCTCGCGTTCGCGAACGCGCCGTCGCTCGCGAGCGCCGGAGCACCGAGCGAGAACCGCTCGGTGCGCACGTAGCCGGCAGCGACACGGTACGCGAGGCGCTCGAGGCGGCCCGACGTCTGCGCGTGACCGAAGACCGTGCCGCCGTTGCCGGTGCCGGTGATCGCCTCGGTCGCGGGGGGACCGGCCGGGCGCGTGATGATGTTCAAGACGCCGCTGAACGCATTCGCGCCGTAGAGCGCCGACGCGGGGCCGCGGACGATCTCGATGCGCTCGATGTCCCACGGCCCGATCGGCAGCGCTCCCCAGAGCGTGCCGCCCACCGTATCGAGGAAGGTCGAGCGGCCGTCGACCAGCACGAGCACGCGGCTCGAGAGGCGCTGGTCGAAGCCTCGGATCCCGATCTGACCGTCGACCGGCGTCGTCATCGCGACGCCGAGCCCCGCGACGCGGCGCAAGACCTCGGGGATCGAGAGCAGACCCGAGAGGCGGAGATCCTGCCGCGGAATCACGGCGGTCGACGCCGGCGCGTCGAGCGCCGACTGCGCGGACCGAGACGCGGACACGACCGACGCCTGGTAGACGTCTTCCTCGGCCGCGCGCAGCTCGAGGTCGGCTTCGGGCTCGGGCTCGCTCTCGCGCGTCTCGGAGGCAGCCGCGTCGGCGCGCGCGGCTCGAGCGACGAGCGCCTGCCGAATGGCCGCGAGCGAGCGCATGACCTCCGCGCGATCGTCGGGATCGCTCTCGAGGTAGCGCTCGAGCTGCTCGATCGCCTCCTCGTAGCGCCCGCTCTGCGCGTACGCGCGCGCCACCTCGTAGAGGACGTTCGGGTCCGGAAGGATCTCGTACGCGACCTGCAGCGCCGCGACGCCCGCGTCGAGACGGCCCTCGGCGATCAGCGCCATGCCGCGCCGGAAGTGCGCCCGCGCCTCGGTGCGCACGTCCGCGCGCGCGACGCTCGGCGCGAGCGAGCTCCACGCCAGCGCGCCCGACGCACCAGCGAGGAGCGTCGCGGCGAGCAGCGAGTGGCGAGTGCCGAGGGCGAGGTGCGTCTGCAAGTTCCTTCAGCTCTCAGAAGCGAACCGTCACCGTGCCCATGAAGCGTCGATCGATCGGCTGACCGAACGGATGCTCGCGATGGCCGGCGTCGACCAGGTTCGTGCCGATCACGGCGAGCTCGAGCTGATCGTCGAAGAGGCGCCAGCCGACGCGCGCGTTGAGCGTCGTGTACGCGGGCAGCTCGAAGCGCTGGAAGACGATGCCGCCGCGCTCCTGGTTGAGCACCTGCTCGTACCAGACCTGATCGCTCTGCCACGAGAAGTCGAGCGAGAGATCGAGCCCGAACGGCGCGCGGTACTGCACGCCGGCGTTGACCATGTGCACGCTGGTGCGCGCGTCGTTCGTCAGGTCGCCGCGCGGCCCGCCGAAGTGGCTGGTCTCGTGGATCGCGTAGTTCGCGTAGATGTCGAGGCCCTGCACCGGGAAGACGCGCACGCCGAGCTCGCCGCCGATCTGCTGGAACTGCTCGGGGTCGTTGTTGAATCGGACCTCACCGAGGGGATAGGCAGCGAGCTCGGGGTAGTACCGAGCGAGCGAGTCGGGGCTCTGGAAGTCGGCGAGCCGGTACGACGCGCTCTCGGACAGGAGGATCTGGTCGAGCACGACGTTGTAGTAGCCGTTGAGCTCGAGCGAGAAGTACTCGCTCATCTGGTTCATGTAGCCGAGCTCGACCGAGATCAGGCGCTCGGGGTTCAGCGAGGTGTTGCCGAGACCGAACGCGGTCACGCCGCGCACCGGCGTCGCGTTCGGGACCTGGACGTACGACTCGGTGAACGTCGGGCTGCGGAAGGCGGCGCCACCGGTCACACGGATCGTCTGCCCGGGGGTCGGATGGATGACGACCGAGCCACGAGGCGACACCTGCGGACCGACGAGCGGGTGGAGATCGCCGCGCGCCGAGAGGACGATCTGCACGACGTCGCTGAAGTGCATCGTGTCCTGGAGGAAGATCGCTCCGTGGTGCTGCGTCTCGATGCTGCTGTCGCCGGTGCCGGGCAGCGCGAACCACTCCCAGTCGACTTCCTTGAAGCGGTACGACACGCCGCCGATGAACTGGTTCTGGATCCCGAAGAGATCGAACGTCTGCGAGAACACGACCTCGGCGTCGATCACGTCCGAGCGGCGCACCTCGGTCTCCTGCGAGAGCCGGACGCCGCCGGGGACGAGGCCCATGTTCGCGGAGTCGGTCGAGAACCGGTTCCAGAACACGCGCGCCGAGAGGCCCCACGGGGTCTCGAGCGCCGCGAACGTCTGCGCGAAGATGGTGTTCTCGAGCCGGAACTGACGCAGCCGGCTGAGGCCCTGGATCGTCTGGCCGCCGCTGACGACGCCCGAGCCCGCGCGGACCGTGTAGCCGCCGTCGAAGCGATAGCTCGCCTCGCCGTGGAAGTAGAGGCGCTCGTAGCCGAGATCAGGATTTCGTCCGTACGGCACGATGTCGGCGCGTCCGGGCACGACCTCGTTGGCGAACATGTCCGCGCGGTCGTAGCCGCCGCCGACGCGGAAGCGGAAGCGATCGGCGCGCGCGTAGACGCCCGTCTGCACCTGGACCTGACCGCCGCTGCCGAAGCCCGTGTTGACGTAGCTGCGGCCCTCGCCGAGCGGACGCGTGATGATGTTCACGATGCCGCTGACGGCGTCGGCGCCGTAGAGCGCGGACGCCGGGCCTCGGATGACCTCGATGCGCTCGATGTCCTCCATCCCGATGGGGATCATCGGGAAGAGCGTCAACCCGAGGAAGTCGAGGTACACCGAGCGACCGTCGACCAGCACGATCACGCGGTTGGACACGCGGCTGTTCAGACCGCGGATGCCGACACCGAACGAGCCCGGGCCCATCTGCATCAGCGAGACGCCGGCCGCGCGGCGGAGCGTGGACGCGGGGCTGGTCACGCCGGAGAGGCGGATGTCCTGCGCGGTGATGATCGTCGTCGAGTTCGGCGCGTCGAGCGGCGACTCCGCGGCGCGCGACGAGCTGACGACCGACTCCTCGTAGGTGTCGCCCTGTCGGCCCTGGCCGAGGCGCAGCGCTTCTTCGCTGGCCGCGGTCGCGGCTTCGCCCTCGGCGAGCTGCGCGCTGCCTCCGGCGGTGCCGACCGGCGCCTGGGTGACGG
>JALYRN010000287.1 GCA_030855295.1 Myxococcota bacterium
CCTCGAAGACCGGCGAGCGCGCGCTGCTCCCGTGCGCCGACGTCTCGAACGCCGCGAGCTGCTCGACGTGACAGCTGCCGCACGACGCGCGCGAGTCGCCGAGCGGGAGCGCATCGCTCGCACCGCGGCAGCCGGCGATCACGACGAGCCCGAGCGCGAAGACGAGAGCGACACGCATCGTGATCGAGGCCTTTCCCGAGATCGGCTCACCCACTCCGGGCCCTGCCGTCCACGCGCTGCGCGCGCTCCCGTACGGTCCCTCCGGGGCGAGCACTCCTGCCAACTCACTCGCCGAGATGGAGCTGGACGCCGAGCGCGACCTGCGCGGTGCCGAAGGGCACGTAGGTGTCCTCGATGCCGCCGGTCCAGCCCTGCGCCGCGCGATCGTGGCCGAGCCAGACGTTGGCCTGCACGTCGAGGAAGAACGAGATCCAGGTGCCGACCGCGAGCTCGAGCCCCGCGCCTCCGTGCAGCCCGAAGAGGATGTCGTCGGCGCGCGGCGCGTGCGCCTGCTCGGGCTCGACCAGGCTGAACACGGTGCAGAACCCGAAGAGCGGCCGGAAGCGGAGCCACGACGTGATCGGCACCGGCACGAAGAGGTCGAACCCGATCGGATGGTCGTGCCGGATGCCGCCCTGGTGCTCGACGAAGAGCGTCTCGCCGAAGACCTCGACCCCGAGCTCCGGCAGCATCTCCCAGCGCGCGCGCGCCCCCGCCCCGACGGCCGAGTACGAGCCCGCCCACGCCACCGCATAGGTGCTGAGCGCGACAGGACGCTGGTACGCCGACTCGATCGGCACCTCCTCGTCGGCGCGAACCGCCGACGGCGCGATCACTCCCACGACGAACGAGAACGACAGCAGAATCAGTACTTTGCGCGTCACACCAGCTCCTCGGCCCAGCGACCACATCGCGGGTCTCGGCAGTGGGTGGGAGCCGCGCCGCGCTCTTATGATCGAGCGCGCGATCTTTTCTCAGCACTCGGGCCGATCGGCATCACGCCGCTTCGTACGCACGACGCACCGGCGCCACCCGGATGTGCGCGGAGAGATACGCGTGCTGATCGCGGGCGCGCGCTCGTCCGCAGTCGGGCGCGCGGAGCGCGCGCGCTGCTCGACGCGTATCGACCGAGCCTCGAGGCTCGGTCGATCGCCAGCCACCACCCAACCATCGGCAGCGATCCGGCCGCTCCCTCGTGACTCACCGCGGTCAGAAGGCGCGGGCCGTGGGTCCTCGGCGACCTCGCGCGGCGGGCCCGTACGACGCTTTTCCCGAGCACGCGAAGGTCGAGCGGACGCGCGCGGAGCGAGCGCTCCGCTCGACGCTCCGCTCGCCGAAGCCACGCCGAGAGCCGGCGGCAGCCCGCCGTGCCCAGGGAGCCGAGGACCCACGGCCCGCGCCCCACCGACACCTCGCAGGCGCCTCGACGAATGACTCAATCCAATTGATCCCCGCTCTCAGTCGTACACGCGCGCCTGGAGGAAGAGCGAGATCGGCGAGCTCCCCCACTCGCTCGTCGGGATGCCGCCGGCCGGCGCACCGCCCCACGGGACCAGCACGTTGAGCACGAGCGTGAGGTTGTCCGACTGCGTCCACACGACGTTGGTGGCGACCGTGCCCGAGCCGTCGACCGGGCTCTGGAAGTAGCTCACGCCGCCGGAGACGTCGTCGGCGAGCTCGGTGCTCAGCACCAGGCCGAGCGCGTGTTGTCCCAGCAGCTGCGTGTCGCCGCGCAGGAGGCGCGCCTGGAACGAAGGGTCGAACAGGATCTCCGAGGAGCGACCGACGTTCTCGATGCCGAAGCCCGAGTAGTGATACTCGAGCACGACCCGGATCCCGCGCCAGAAGTCGATCATGTACGAGGCGCCGAGCAGCGCCTTGCCGACGACCGCGCGCGTCCCGAAGAGCCCCCCGTCGATGCCCCGCCCGTCGGTGCCGAAGAGCGCGAGCTCGCCGTGCACCTCGGCGTCGCCGATCGTCGCCGACATCGCGCCGCCGACGATGTCGTCCTCGCCGCGGCGGCCGACGATCACCTCGCCGTCGACGTCCCCGACGACCGCGCGGATGCGCCCGAGCAGCGCCCAGCTCTCGAGCTCACCGCTCTCGACGTTCCCGAACACCGCGATCACGTCGGCCGAGAGCGCGCTGATCTCGGGGATGCGCAGCTCGGCGTGGATCGCGTCGACGCCGCGGCGCCACTCGCGATCGACCTCGGTCGGCGAGAACGGCGCGAAGACGTCGAGCGCGCTGAAGAGCACGCCGCGCCCGAGGCCGATCGCCTGCCGCCCGGCCGTGAGCTCGAGGAACGGCAGATGGAGCGAGACGTACGCGCGATCGAGCTCGTGGCGATGGGTGTAGCCGCCGGACTCGACGATCCCCCAGTCGAGCGGCGTGAGCCGGAACGGCGCCGGCACGTTCGGCGGGAGCACGCCGCCTCCGCCCATCAGCCCGAGCGCGGTCCCCGAGGTCGCGAAGGCGCGGTGCTCGTACGCGATCGACGTCGACAGGTGCTCCCCGAGGCGCGCGCCGAGATCGAAGCGGAGCCGGAAGAGCGCGGCGCCGCCGGTGCTCTCGTCGAGCAGCGGATCGTCGGCCGGGAACGTGAGCAGCCAGCTTCCCTTGAGCGCGCTGCGGAGCGTCAGGCGGAATTCACCGTCGTCGCTCTCGAAGAGATCGCGGGCGCGCGCGGGGGCTGGCCCGGAGACGGACACCGCGAGCAGCACGGCCACCAGCATCGCGAGCGCGCGGCGCATCACGTATCGCCCGGCTTCGGGCGGTGCACCACGCCGTACGTGAGCATGTGAGCGAGCGTCGCCGCGAAATCGTCGAGCGAGCGCTCCCCGCGGATGCGCTCGTCGAGCAGCATCGCGCTGAAGAACCCGAGCGTCGTGAGCACGTCGGCGCGCGCGCGCTTCTCCTCGTCGCTCCACACGCCCGGCGCCGCGCTCTCGATCAGCTCCATCATCCAGAGCGCGCCCTCGGCGCGGTTCTGCGCGATTCGCTCGGCACCGATGTCCTCGAGCGCCGCGAAGAGCTCGAGATCTCCGCTGAGCAGGCGCGCGCCGAGCGGCATCTCGCGCGCGCTCGTGAGGATGAGCTCGAGGTAGTACGGCAGCCGCTCCGGCTCGGGGATCTCTCCTTTGAGCAGCGGCTCGAGGCGCTTCATCAGCACCTGCTTCTCGGTCGCGATCACGTGGATGAGGAGGTCGCCCTTGCTCTCGAAGTGCAGGTAGACCGTGCCCTTGCCGACCTCGGCCTTGCGCGCGATGTCCTCGATGCTCGTCTTGCGATAGCCCTGCTTGAGGAAGAGCTCCGCCGCGGCGCGCACGATCCGCCGCCGGCGCTTCGCCTGCGGCGAGTCGTCGCCGGGATCGACGCCGTGCGCGCGGAAGCGCGCCTCGACGCTCTCCTTCGTCCACTTGCTCTCGGTCATGCGAGTCAGGCCGCGGAGGCGGAGCTCCTCTCCTTCGCGACGTCGCTCGCGATGCGGCCGTCCTCGAGCGTCACGACGCGCGTCGCGTGCGCGACGATCCGCGGATCGTGCGTGCTGAAGACGAACGTCACGTGGTGCTCGTCGTGGAGCCGGCGCATCAGATCCATGAGCTGCTCGGCGCTCTTGCTGTCGAGGTTCGCGGTCGGCTCGTCGGCGAGCACGAGCTTCGGGCGCGAGGCCACGGCACGCGCGACCGCGACGCGCTGCTGCTGCCCGCCGCTCATCTCGTTGGGCCTCCGATCCGCGAGCTCCGCGAGGCCGAGGTCCTTCAGCATCTCGAGCGCGCGCGCGCGCCGCTCGCGCGCCGAGACGCCCTGCAGCTCCAGCACGAACTCGACGTTCTCCGCCGCGGTCAGCACCGGCACGAGGTTGTACGCCTGGAACACGAACCCGAGCGACGCGAGCCGCAGCCGCGCGCGCGCGCCCTTGCCGAGCGTGCTCAGGCGGTTCCCGAGCACCTCGAGCTCGCCGCTGGTCGGACGATCGAGCGCGCCCAGCAGGTTCAGCAGCGTCGTCTTGCCGCTGCCGCTCGGACCCACGAGCGCGAGGAAGTCTCCCTCGCGCACGTCGAGGCTCAGGCCGCGCAAGGCCTGCACCTCGAGCTTGCCGGTGCGGAACGTCTTGGTGACGTCGGTCGCGGTCGCCAGGATGCTCTCGGTGGTGCTCATCGATCGACTCGCAGGGCGGAGGCCGGGTCGGTGCGGGACGCGAACCAGGCCGGGTAGAGAGACGCCAGGATCGTCGCGGTCAGCGACAGAGAGAGCGCGGCCCCGACGACCCAGGCGCCGAACGACGGGTAGTACATCGGATCGATCAGCACTCCGCCGAAGGCGAGGCCGTCGCGGGTCTGCATGATCGTGCTGACGTCGACGCCGTCGCGCGCCCAGCCGTGCAGGATCGGGCTCGTCCACGCGAGCGCCGCGAGCCCACCGAAGGCGCCGAGGATCACGCCCTCGGTCACGACCACCCGCACGAGCTGGGAGCCGGGCATCCCGAGCGCGGCGAGCACCGCGAACTCCTTGCGGCGCTCGAGCACGCCGGTGAGCTGCGCGCTCGCGACGCCGAGCAGCACGACGAGCAGGACGATCCCGATCGCGATGTCGGTGAACGCGTGCGCGCTCTCGAGCCGCGCCCGGAACTCGGGCGAGATCTGCAGCCACGTGAGCACGTCGTGCCCCTCGGGAACCATCGCCGCGAGCTCGGTCCGCAGCGCGTCGATCGTGGCGACGTCGTCGACCAGGATCGTGATCTCCGCCGCGCCCTCGCGACCCGAGAGCCGCTCGACGTCGGCGAGCGCGACGTGCGCGATCGAGCCGTCGATCGCGCGGCTGCCGGTCTGCGCGATCCCGACGATCACCAGCAGCGCGCTCTGCATCTCGCCCTCGTCGTCGACGACCGTGACCACGAGCTCGTCGTCGAGCTCGGCGCGAAGGCGGTCGGCGATCGTGCGCCCCAGGACGATCACGCCCTCTTCCCCCGGGCGCAGGTAGCGGCCCTCGCCGATCTCGCGCACGTAGCGGGTCGCGCGCTGCTCGGTCGACGCGTCGACGCCGGTGAGCGGGACGTGCGAAGCGCGCGTGCCGAGGCCGAGCAGGCCGCCGACCCTGGCGCGGGGCGTCGCGACCTCGACGCCGTCGAGCGCGCGCACGCGCTCCAGCATCGCGTCGGGATCGATCAGGCGCGGGGCGTCGTCGCGGCGCTCGTTCCAGCCCGCGGGCGTGATGCGGAGATGACCGAGCCCGCCCGCCGCGATCGCGTCGATGCTCATCGCCTCCTGCCCGCCGATCCACGACAGCGCGATCAGGCCGATGCCGACGCCGAACGCCAGACCGGCGGCCGAGAGCAGCGTGCGTCGGAGGTTCCGCCGCAGGCTGCGGATCGCGTAGCGAAGTGAGGTGCCACCGATCATGAGCGCATCGCCTCCATCGGCTCGAGGCGAGCCGTGAAGATCGCCGGCCACAGCGCGGCGAGCACCGACACGATCGTGACGCCGACGAAGCCCGGCACGTAGTCCGCCGCGCGGAGATACGGATAGAAGGAGCCCGAGAAATTCAGCCCGAACACCGCCATCTCGGACGCGCTCGCGGAGCCCATCAGCAGCGGGATCCCGACGTGGCCCTGCCACAGCACGATCGCACCACCGGCCACGCTCCCGGCGAGCACGCCGAGCAAGCCGAGCATCACCGCCTCGGCCAGGATCATCCGCACCAGGCGCATCGGCGTGGTGCCGAGCGAGAGCAACATCCCGAGCTCGCGGCGCCGCTCGAAGGTCGCCATCAGCATCGTGTTCGCGACCCCAGCGGCGGCGGCGACGAAGACGATCAAGAGCGCGATCAGTCCGACGATGCCGGTCATCGCGATCATCCCCGAGAGCTCGGGCGCGAGCTCGCGCCAGGGCAGGACCTCGAGCCCGTCGAGGTCCTCGAGCGCGCCGAGCCGCGCCACCAGCGCAGGCGCGTCGTCGCCCGAGCCCGTCCCGCGGATCGTGATCTCGTGGGCCATGTCGGGCATCGCGAAGGTGTCCTGCGCCGCCGCGAGCGGCATCACGATCCCGCTGCGGTTGATCAGATCGACCGGCGTGCGGAGGATGCCGGCGACCGTGACCAGATCGTTCGCCAGCGATCCGTCGGCGCCCTGACCGAGCACCGCGAGCTCGTCGCCGACCTCGATGCCGGCCTCGCGCGCGAGCACCGCACCGACGAGCACGCTGCGATCGTGAGGGCGGATGTCGGCGGGGAGGCCCTCGAGGAGCCCGCCCGCCCCGGACTCGCGCTCGGGATCGATCCCGATCACGATCACGGCGTGCCCGTCGACCTCGCGCGCGGCGAGCGCCGGCGCGTACAGACGCGCGAACGCCTGCGCGACGCCCTCGGTCCCGCGGATCGCGGCGAGGCGCTCCTCGAGCCGATCGATCACGAGATCGGGCGCCTGCTCCTCGCGCCATGCCGGCGCATGCACCTGCGCGTGGCCCATCATCGGGCCGGTCATCGCCTCGATCATCCACTCGCCGCGGCCGTTCAGCAGGCCGTTCATCAAGAGCACGGCGGTCTGCGCGATCGCGATCGCGGCGAGCGCGAGCGCAGTGCGGCGGCGGCTCCGACCGAGGTTCCGCCAGGCGATCCGGAGCGTGCTCCCGCCGCGCATCGTCAGCGCCTCCGCTCGAGCTCGGTGAGCGAGAACGTGCTCTCGGGGACCGAGGCGTCGAAGTCCATCGAGAGGTAGCGCATCTCGGTGCGGTGGCCCTCGCGGTCGTGCGGCTCGATCACCATGCGCGTCGGGATGCGGCGGCCGTCCATCTCCTGCACGTCGAGGAAGCGCATCGTGCGCGCGAGGCGCATCCGGCGATCGTAGAAGCGCGACTCGAGCGGCAGCGAGCCGTCGTCGCTGACCACGAACTCGATGCGGCGCCAGAGGCCGACCACGCCCTCGCGCGCCTCGTAGCGCACCAGCCAGCCGCTCGGGCTCTCGCTGCGGCCGACGATGCTGCCGATGAAGTCGGTCTGGTAGGAGCTCGACTGCGTGAGATCGTCGTTGGTGAGATCACTGCCCATCCAGCTCGAGAGCATCATCGAGGGAGGGACGCGGATCGTGCGCGAGATGCGCGGCAGGTAATTCCAGAGGTTGCGATCGCGGCGAAGCGTCGCGGTGCCGGAGTCGCGCGACGGCGACTCGATCACGATCAGCGCGCGCTCCTGACCGCGAGCCCAGGTGCGCATGCGCATGGTCCGGGTCTGGCGCGGGGTGACGATCGTGACCTCGACGCGAGCGACCGAGCCACTCGTCGAGCGGTAGAGGTCGTCGAGGCGGCGCGTGATGTCGGCGAGCTCGGGCTGGCGCGGCTGCGCGTCCGCCGATGGCGCGGTGGTGAGACCCGCGAGCAGGACGGCGAGCGCGAGCCAGGCCCGGAAGAGACGGTGCATGGAGGCCTCCGCGAGCACGTGAATGACTAGATGGACCATTTCGGTCAGGCGGTCAATGACCAGCTGATCGACTTCGGTCATTTCGGTCATGACGCGCGAAATTGCGCGCTATTCAGTCGATTCGAGCAGGACGCGGACCCGGCGACGGTGCGCCGAGCCCGGCCACGCGGCTTCGAATCGAGCCGCGCGAGCCCGCGCTCGCGGCACGTCGCCGAGACGCAGGAGCGCGTCGATCGCGATGACCTCGCGCTCCTGCACGAGCGCGCCCTCGGGGTAGCGGCGCGCGTGGCGCTCCGCGAGCGTGAGCGCACGCGCGGGCGACGAGCTCAGGGCGGTCTGCGCGGCGTCGAGCAG
>JALYRN010001179.1 GCA_030855295.1 Myxococcota bacterium
GGTGTGCAGCGAGGGCGCGTGCGCGACGAGCTACGGCGGCGGCGCGACCGAGTGCGGCGCCGCGTGCGTCGACACGATGACGAGCCCCGCGCACTGCGGCGGCTGCGACATGGCTTGCCCGGCGCCGACCGGCGCGAGCGGCCTCTGCATGGCCGGCACCTGCCGCGCGGTCTGCGACGACCTGACGGGCGACTGCAACGCGGATCGCACCTCGCCCACGGGCAACGGCTGCGAGACTCCGCTCGCGACCGATCCCGCGAACTGCGGGGCGTGCGGCCGCGTCTGCACCCTCGCGGCGGCGGTCGCGGGCTGCGACGCCGGCGCATGCGTGATCGCGACGTGCGACGCGGGGTTCAGCGACTGTGACGCGAGCGACGCGACCGGCTGCGAGGCGGAGCTCGCGACCGACGTCGCGAACTGCGGCGCCTGCGGCAACGCGTGCGCCGCAGGCAGCGTGTGCCTCGAGGGCGCGTGCGTCGTCGAGGCGGGCGAGGACTGCAGCGACGCGTTCGTGCTCGCGCCCGGTGCGAACACCGTGAGGTGGACCGCGACGATGGCGGACTACCTGATGAGCGTGTCGTGCACCACGAGCTCGCTCGACGGGCCCGACGTCGTCCTCTCCTACACGGCCGTGGCGGACGAGCGCGTCACGATCTCGTTCGACAAGCCGGCCAGCACGCGCTGGGCGGCGATCGTCTCGACCGGGGCGTGCGGCATCCTCACCCCGGAGACGACGTGCATGTCGGAGTTCACGGGCGACACGATGTCGAGCTCGTTCCTGATGACCGCGGGCCAGACGGCGTACGTCTACGTGCGCGACACCACGAGCGGCGCGCTGCCGCTCGACAACCCGCTCTCGGTCGACCTGACCGTCGTCGACTGCACCGCGGTCCCGCCGGTCACCTTCGATCCGCCGAACGGCAGCACGTCCACGCGCCTCTCGCAGTCGTTCACCGCGACGTTCGGCGCGCCGATCATCAGCACGGTCGGCACGGTCACGCTCACCGGGACCATGGGGACCGCGCTCAGCTACGACCTCGGGACGGCGCCCGCCGAGGTGACGTTCGACGCGACGAACACGGTGATGACGATCGATCCCGGCATCAGCTTCCCTGCCGGTGAGGTCATCACCCTCAGCTGGACGGGGCTGCAGGCGGTCGTGTGCACCACCCCGGTGCCGGTGCCCGCACCCACCTGGCAGGTGACGATGCCGGTGCCGCCGTGCTCGCCGGGCGTCGGCGGCGTCGTCGGCACCACGCTCGCGCGCGTGCCGACGGGCCTCACGAGCATCTTCGAGTCCTACCTCGCGGCCGACACCAGCCCGACCGGCTACGTCTACTTCGGCGGGACCGCCAGCCTCTACCGCATCCCGAAGGCGGGCGGCACGGTCGAGAACCTCTACTCGACCATCCCGCTCGCGACCTCGCACGTCGGCTACGCGATGGTGATCGACGGTCTGAACATCTTCACGATCGACAGCACCACGAGCGGCACCACCGGCCACATCATCCGCATCTCCGCGGACGGCGGCACGACGTTCATGACGCAGCTCTACGCGACCTTCCCGACGACGCCGGGCGACGACTTCCGCGGCGCGACGATCAGTGGCGGCCGCATGTACCTGGTCACGCACGAGTTCAGCAGCACGGCTGCGACCGAGATCTGGTCGGTCGATGCGAACGCCGCGACCGTTCCTGCCACCCCGGTGCTCGAGCGCACCATCATGGGTGAGGCGTACTGCAGCGGGATCGTGCGCGACTCGCTCTACTACTACACGACCTGCGGAACGGACGATCGTCTGGTGCGCGTGCCGGTCGCCGGCGGCGGGGCGCCGGAGCTGATCACCGACTTCTTCGATTTGAACTCCACGGTCAACGCGCTGCACGGCGAGGACCTCGACGCCGACGACATCGTCGACGTCCTCTACGTCCAGGGCGACCGCGAGGAGGCCGGGTACGTCTGCGACCCGTCGGCCGCCGCGCCGTTCGTGGACCGCCTCTTCACCTTCGGAACCGGCACGTCCAACTACGGGATGGGCTTCGACCGCGTCGCCAACGTCCTGTGGATGATCGACGACGACACGCGCGAGCTCGTCTCGGTGCAGTGAGCGGCATGGGCACTTCGATGGAGACGAACTCGATGCTTGGACGAAACGTATTCTTCGGGATCGCGCTGACGCTCACGCTCGCCGTGGGCTGCGGTGAGCCGCTGCCGGTCGCGTTCGACGGAGGGCAGGTCGACGCCGCTCGCGTGGACGCGTCGATCGAGTGCCCCACGGGCACCGACCGCTGCGGCGCGCTGTGCGTCGACACCGACGAGTCGCGCGCGCACTGCGGCGCGTGCGGCAACGCGTGCGC
>JALYRN010000008.1 GCA_030855295.1 Myxococcota bacterium
CGACGGCCGAGAGCGCGCGCTCCAGCGCACCGGCCGCCCGGTCGCGCCCCGAGCCTCCTCCCGTCCTGCCGGTCCTGCACCATCCGCCGACCCCGCAGGAGCAGCTCGACCGCGCCTCGCGCGTCTACGACTACATCATCCTGCGCCGCGACGACGTCCGCCGCCGCATCGAAGAGGTCGAGCGCTCGGGCGATCACTCCGAGCTGGCCCGCCTGCGCCGCGAGCTCGCGGGGCTCGACCAGAGCGCGCCCGATGCGCACCGGCGCGTCGCGGCGTTCGCCGCCGAGCTGCGGCAGCGGGACCTCGACGACGACTCGTATCCCGATCCCGGTCCGGAGTGAGCGCGCGCTCTTGCCCACCTCCGGGCTCGCGCGCTACGCCGCCGCGTATATGCAGAGCGAGCGCCGCCACTCCATCGACACCCTCGCCGTCCACGCAGGCCAGGAGCCCGATCCCATCTC
The DNA here is from genome assembly GCA_030855295.1 of Myxococcota bacterium. Taxonomy (GTDB): domain Bacteria; phylum Myxococcota_A; class Polyangia; order Polyangiales; family Sandaracinaceae; genus Sandaracinus. Next base: position 462 of record JALYRN010000008.1, read on the forward strand.
CGGCGCCGTGATGCAGCCGATCGTCCTCGCGAGCACGTTCGCGCAGGACGGCCCCGGCGAGCACAAGGGCTTCGACTACTCGCGCTCCGGCAACCCGACCCGCAACGCGCTCGAGCGCTGCATCGCCGCCCTCGAGGGCGGCACGCACGGGATGGCGTTCGCCTCCGGATGCGCCGCGATGACGACGCTGCTGCACGTGCTCGCGCCGGGGGAGCACGTCGTCGCGGGTGACGACCTCTACGGCGGCTCGTTCCGCATCCTCGACAAGGTGATGAAGCCGCTCGGCGTGCCGACGACCCAGGTCGATCTCGGCGATCTCCGCGCGTTCGAGGCCGCGCTCCGGCCCGAGACGAAGCTCGTGTGGCTCGAGACGCCGACCAACCCGATGCTCAAGCTGGTCGACATCGCGGCGGTCTCCGAGATCGCGCGGCGCCGAGGGATCCCGGTCGTCGTCGACAACACGTTCGCGACGCCCTGCCTGCAGCAGCCGCTCGCGCTCGGTGCGAGCGCGGTCGTGCACTCGACCACGAAGTACCTCAACGGCCACAGCGACGTGGTCGGCGGCGCGATCGTCACGAGCGACGACGCGCTCGCGGAGCGGCTCCGGTTCCTCCAGAACGCGATGGGCGCGATCCCCGCGCCCTTCGATTGCTACATGGTCCTGCGCGGCCTCAAGACGCTGCATCTCCGGATGGAGCGCCACACCAAGAGCGCGCGCGCGATCGCGTCCTGGCTCGAGGGCCACCCGCAGGTCGAGCGCGTGCACTACCCGGGGCTCGCGTCGCATCCGCAGCACGCGATCGCCGAGCGTCAGATGAAGGGCCCCGGCGGCATGATCTCCTTCGTCGTGAAGGGCGGCCTGCCGGCGGCGCGCGCCCTGCTCGGCGCCGTCGAGATCTTCGTCTGCGCCGAGAGCCTCGGCGGCGTCGAGTCGCTGATCGAGCTGCCGGCCGTGATGACGCACGGGTCGATCCCGGCCGCGCAGCGCGCCGCCCTCGGCATCTCCGACGGCCTGATCCGCATCTCCTGCGGGGTCGAGGCCGAGGCCGATCTGCGAGACGATCTCGAGCGCGCGCTCGACGCGGCCGGCCGCGTCTGACGAATTGGCCGACCCGCCGCGGGATTTGCTAGCCTTGCGGCAGGAGCAACCCATGCGCTTGAACTCTTCTCGCTTCGTTCTCGTCCTCGCCACGACGATCGCCCTGGGCGCGCTCGCCGCGGGCTGCGGCGACTCTGGCCCGGCCGGCACGTACGCCAGCCTCACGTGGACCATCCGGTGCGAGACGATGGGGATGTGCTCCTCGTATCCCAACCGCGACGTCGACGGCTTCCACGGCGAGAACGGCGTCCGGATCGCGTGCAACGTCACCGAGACCGAGACGACGCGCACGCTCACGTTCAGCGCGTACGCGTCGAACTACGGCATCCAGATGCAGAACGCGCAGTTCTCGCGCGGCGGCGGCACGCCCGCGGGCACCGACTGCCGGATCAGCGTACTCGAGGACACCAACAACTTCGTCGGCGCGTGCGGCGGCAGCCCGCCGACCGAGGTGCAGCCCTGTCAGGTGAACAACGTCCAGTTCACGACCGACGAGGAGGGTCGCTCCCTGATCCGCGGCAACATCTTCTGCGTGGGGCTCTCGCCGTCGGCTGCGCCGAACATCGATCGTGAGCTCACCGCGCCGGGCACCGGCCTCGCCGCGCCGACGACCCCCATGCAGTTCGATCTGTACGATTGCGCCGGCTACAACCCCGGCTGATCGCGCTCCTGCTGGGGCCCGCGAAGAGCTCGTCACCACCCCCACCCTCGCCCACGACACCGTCCTAGAACCGTCCTAGGCCCGGCAGGGACACGCACCGCCTCCGTAACTGCTCGGAACTACGCCTGTTTTCGGCGGCTCCGGCCAGCCCCCCATAACTTCGCCTTCGGAGCGGCCGAGCTCGGCGCGCTCGTCCGCGGCGCGCCGTGCGCCTCCCAGAACGCGCTCATCACCGGCCACAGCCTCTTCTTCGCGCCGCTCGAGACCATCGCGCCGACGTGCCCGCCCGGGACGTGCACGTGCTCCTTCACGGCGCTCGACACCTCCTCGAGCACCACCGCTGCGCTGCGCCACGGCACGATGTTGTCGTGCTCGAAGCTCACGCACATCACCGGGCACGTGATCGCCGCGAGCCGCGCGGGCGCGCCCGAGAGCGCGAGCTCCCCCTTGATCAGCAGATCCTTCCGGTAGAGATCCTCGATGTACGTCTCGTAGAACGCCCCCGGCAGCGACACGTTGTCGTTGCCCCACGTCTCGAGCGCGAAGAACCCATCGAGGAACGGATCGTCGCTCGCGCGGTGCGCCAGCGTCACCGCCTTGCTCAGCCCGAGCGTCGGACGCAGCAGCTGAAACGCGCCCTGCATCAGCTGCCACGGCACCGTCCCCAGCGCGCCGACCAGCGTCTTCACGTCGAAGGTCCGCGTGCTCGTCCACGCCGTCAGCAGCCCCTCGTCGGAGAAGCGCACCGGCGCCGCGATCAGCGTCAGCGAGCGCACCCGCTCCGGATGCGCCGCCGCGTGGATCGCCGCGAGCGTGCCGCCCAGACAGTACCCGAGCACGTGCACCGTTCCGTCCGGCGAGCTCTTGCCGGCGACCCGGATCGCGCGCGCGATCGCGCGATCGCAGATGTCGTCGAACGTGACGAAGCGATCCTCGTCGCTCGGCGTGCCCCAGTCGATGCAGTGCACGTCGTGCCCCTCGCGCGCGAGGTGCTCGGCGAAGCTCTTGCCCGGCATCAGATCGAGCACGTAGTGCCGGTTGATCAGCGACGGGATCAGCAGCACCGGCGTCGCGTGCTTCTTCTCGCCGCGATAGCGCAGCAGGCGCCACTTGTTCTCGCGGTGCACCACGTCCGACGGCGTCGTGCCCACCTGCGGCGCCGGCCTCCCGAACGCCGCCGCGAGCCCATCGATGAACGGCACGCGGCTCACGAGTAGAGCGCCTCGAAGCGATCGCCGAAGGCCTCGTAGACCTTCTTCCGCTTCACCTTGAGCGTCGGCGTCAAGAGACCGCCCTCGACCGTCAGCGGCTCCTCCACGACCACGAACTTCTTGATCGACTCGTAGCTCGCGAGCGCTGCGTTCACGCGATCGATCCGCTGCTGCACGAGCGCGCGCACCGCCTCCTCGCCCGCCGCGCCCTGCGCCCGCAGGTGCGCCGCGACCGCCTCCTCTTGCAGCCACACGCCCGCGACGAGGTACTTCTTGCCATCGCCGTACACGACCACGTGCGCGAAGAACGGATCGTCCGCGAAGCGCTGCTCGACGTTCACCGGCGGGATGTTCTTGCCGCCCGCGGTGACGAGGATGTCCTTCTTGCGATCGATGATCTGCAGGAAGCCGTCGTCCGTGAACCGGCCGACATCGCCCGTCTTCAGCCAGCCGTCGCTGGTGAACGCCTCCGCGCTCGCCGCCGGGTCCTTGTGGTAGCCGCCGAAGATGCTCGCGCCGCGCGCCAGGATCTCACCGTCTTCCGCGAGGCGCAGCTCGACGCTCGGCAGCGGCTTGCCCACCGAGTCGAAGCGGAACGCGTCCGGCCGGTTCAGCGTCAGCGTCGGCGAGGCCTCCGTCAGCCCGTAGCCCTCGACCAGCAGGATCCCCTGCGCGTGGAAGAGCTCCTTCACCTCGCGCTTGAGCCCTGCGCCGCCGCTCAGGCAGAAGCGCAGCGCCCCGCCCGTCGCCTCGCGCAGCGCCACGCGCCGCGCCTCGGGATCGCTCGCCGCCATCGCGCGCATCGCGAGCTTCTCCCACACGCTCGGCACGCTCATGAAGACCTCGGGCCGCACCTCGGGCAGTCGCTGCAGCACCGTCGCCGGATCGCCGAGGTAGCTGGTCCACCCCAGCGAGTTGCCGAGGCACGCCTCGCCGAACCCGAAGATGTGGCTCATCGGGAGCCACAGCAGATCGATCGCGCCCTCGCGCACCAGCGGCGCGTTGCACTCGAGCCAGTCGCGCCCGTTCACGCCGACGTTGCGGTGCGTCAGCGGCACGCCCTTCGGCGGCCCGCTGGTGCCGCTCGTGTAGAGCATCAGCCCCGGCGAATCGAGCGACACCGCGTCCATCGTGCGCTCGAACGCCCGCGGATCCTCGACGTCGCGCGCGCGCCCCATCGCGATCGCGCGCGACCACGTCACCAGGCGCCGATCGACCTCGGCCGCCGCCGGCACGACGACGCCCTTGGTGCGCAGCGACTCGAGCACGCGCGCGACGTCGAGCCCGTCGTCCATCAGCACGATGCGGCGCACCGCGTCCATCTCGTCCCAGCGCTCGAGCACGCGCGCGAGCAGCGCCGCACCGTCGACGAAGAGAACCTTCGCGTCGCAGTGCCGCACCACGTACGCCGACTGCTCCGCGGTGCTCGACGGATAGACCGGCACCATCACGCCGCCCGCCGCCTGGATCGCCATCGCGGCGCTCATCCACTCGACGCGATTGCCCGCGAAGATCGCGGCACGATCCCCCATCGCGAGCCCGCTCGTCGCGAGGAAGAGCGCGACCTCGCGGATCTCCTTCGCGTGCGCGCCCCAGGTCACGGCGCGCCAGTCGCCGTCGGGCGCCGGCACCATGTAGCGCACGCGGCTCTTGCGCTCACCGAGGCGATCGAAGACGGCGCGTGGCGCGATCTTCAGCTCGAGATACGGCGTGATGTCCATCTCCCCCACTCCTTCAGCGCTCGCCGCGCTGCGCGGCTTCGAGCTTCTCCTCGAGGTCCAGGATGCGGCTCTCGAGCTTGTTCAACAGGTGCAGCGAGCGCTCCTGGTCGCGCTTGGTCGGCAGACCGACGCTGCCCCAGAAGCTGGCGAGCGCGCGATCCTGCGCGGCCTTCGCCTTCATCGCGGCCGTCAGCACCGCGCCCGCGGGCGTGAGCACGAGCGGGCTCTTGAGCCACACCTCGTTCACCTTCGCGGCTGCGTTCTCCCAGGCGTCGAAGCCCTTCTTCCAGCGATCGACCAACGACATGAGGTCCTCCCGAAAAACCGCCGACTCACGTCTGTCCATCATCGGCTCGCCCGCTCCGTGCGCTTCCGTCCGCGCGCTTGGCGCGCTCCCGTGCGCGCCCTCCGGGGCGAGCACTCCTGCCGACCTTCAGATTCCGAGCCGCCGCAGCTCTGCTGCGACCGTGAAGTCGTCGCTCGTCTCTCCGTCGTGGCTCGTCGCGCGCGCGACCTCGCCCAGGCACTCGAAGAAGAACGAGCTCTGCCGTCGCGAGACGCTCTCGCCCGCGGCCGGCTCGATCGTCACGCTCGTCGCGACGCGCAGCGCGCGATCGACCGTCAGGTCGGGCAGCACCAGCGTGCCCTCGCCGATCACCGCGACGTCGTAGGTGTCGCGCCCGGCGTACGGCAGCCCGCGGATCGTGCCGTCGCGGATCTCGGCGGTGCTGATCCAGCGCGCGCCCGCCTCGAGGGGGAACCGCAGCACCACGATCGGCGTCTGGTAGACCAGCAGCGTCCGGCCCTCCGGCGGCGACTCCTCGGTCGACGCGATCCCGAGCAGCTCGAGCGCGCTCTCGCCGTGCCGATAGACGCCGAGCAGCGTCGCGCCCGCATCGAGCGCCGTCGCGAAGTCCGCGTCGACGGCGAAGCGATCCGCGAACCACTGGCCCTCGATCGGTCGCGCCGCGAGCTCGAGGATCGCATCGCTCGCGTAGTCGCTGCCGAGATCCCAGACCCGCGCATCCCCCTCGATCGCACCGACGAGGTCGACGCTCCGCGGTTCGCTCGCGGGGTTCACGAGATACGACACCGGCACGCCGAGCACGGGCGCGATCTCTCTCGCGTCGATGCGCCCGTCGAGGTTCGGCACGCAGTCGAGCGGTGGCTCGGTCCCGCCGTCGAGGCTCGGTCGATCGGGCCGCGTCCGGTTCGGACCGCAGCCCGCGCCCGACAGCGCGACGCAACCAAGAGCAATCGCGAGCAGCGCGTTGCGCAACATTCGCCCCTCAGAACGCATAGGTGAGCCGGAGGCGCAGCAGCTGCGCCGGCTGAGCGCGCAGATCGAGCGCGATGTTGTCGAGGCCCGCGAGCGGGAAGAGCACGCCGTACTCGAGCGCCGCCAGGAACCCATCGGGCGACGTGTACACGAGGCTCGGATCGACCTCGATCCCGAGCCCCCGATCGCTGCCCGGCGTGCTCGCCGGCTCGACCGCGAACGAGGCGACCGCGAACAGATGCGCGGTGAGCTGTCCGCCCTCGAAGTCGATCAAGCGCAGGCGCGCGTGCGGACGAAAATAGAACGCGTCGGTGACGGTCCCGAGGATCTCCCGGAACAGGATGCGATCGATCCGGTAGTCGGGATGGAACCGGAAGTTGTCGGCGCGCGTGTCGTACGGGATCGACGCCTGCGGCCCGTCGAGGTCCCCCGGCTGTGCGGCGCGCTGATCGGCGCGCGGGAACGCGCCGAAGCCGGGCGTCGGATCGCCGCTCGCGAAGCCGCCGTCGAGCCCCGCGCTGAACGCGCCCAGCAGATCACCGAAGTCGGTCTCGAGCACCGCGCCGAATTGCAGCGACTCGAGGGTGTCGCGGAAGCGCACGCCCGGCGTGACGCTCGCCTCGTCGTAGCGCGCCCAGATCATCGCCGCCTCGAGCTCGATGCGAACGTCGCTCGTCTGGAAGCGCGCCCACACGTCCGCGACCACGCCGGAGAACCCGCGCGGCACGACCTGCCCGGCGTCGAGCGACACGAGCCCGCTGCTGAGCGCGGGCCGCCCGACCGGCAGGTACCACGACGGCACGTCGTTCTCCTGCCACCGGTACGCGCCGTACGCCCCGTACTCGAGCGTGTGCCGCCCCGCGCGATGCCGGCGCGCGCGCACCTCTTCGCCGTCCCACTGCATCACCGCGAACACCACCGAGCGCACGTCGTCGCTCGGCAGCAGATCGACGCCGCGGAACCCGGACGCGCGCGTCGCGATCGGCCCGCTCGAGCTGAAGTCGTACGCGAGGGCCCAGATGTGCCCCGCCATCGGCGTGATGAACGCGATCCGATCGGACGAGTCGCCGCTGTCGCAGTCGAGGCAGTCGCCGCCGTTCGCGAGCATGCCGAGGCCCCAGTGGTTGCCCATGCGCCCCGCGGCGATGAGGCCGATCGGCGTCAGCACCTCGGCGTAGAGCCGCCGGATCCGGAACGGCGCCTCGAGCGCGCGCTGCGTCGTGCTCCCGCTCGGGATCCCGTCCGGCGTGCTGCCCAGCGTCAGGTTGTCGAGGGTGTCGAGCCGCATCTTCACCGCGACCGAGCCGCCCGGCGCGTAGGCCGCGAGATCGGTGCGCAGCCGCATGTCGGCCTGGTAGAGCGTCTGGCCGTCGGGATCGTCGAGCGGCACCGCGAAGAACAGCGCCCCGCTCGGCGTCGGTCCGCGATCGAGATCGAGGTTGTAGAGGACGTCGCCGCGCAGCCGGAAGTACCCGTCGATCTCGAGCGCCCAGTCGTCGTGCAGCTCGAGGTCCTGCCCGTAGTCGCTCAGCCCCGTCTTCTTCGCGTGCGCGATCCCCGCCACGTGATCGAGCACGAGCCCGATCGCGAGCACGGCGAGGGCGATGCGCGCCGCGCGGATCATGGCGCCTCCCCAGCGCCGCGCGCCTCATCCGGAGTCGGCTGCTCTTCTGCGATCGGCCGGTCTGCGATCGGCGCGGCCTCGCCGCCGCTGGTCGAGACGCCCGACACCGACGACGTCGCGCGCGCCGGCTCCTGCCCCGCGAGATCCGCCTCGAGAAATCGCACGAGCTCCCGCGTGCTCTGCCGCGCGTGCTCGATCATCGGGAAGTGACCGCATCCCGGATAGACGACCAGCCGCGCGCCCGGCAGATCCCGCGCGAGCCGTTCGCCGATCGAGACCGGCGTGACGCGATCCTCGCGTCCCCACATCAGCAGCGCCGGCTGCTCGATCTCCGCGTAGCGCGCCTGCTGCGCCTCGTAGTGCATCGCGCGCACCGACGCGAGCGCGGCCGCGTACGTCCCCGGTCGCTCGAGCGCGCGCTGCACGTCGTCGACCAGCGCCTGCGTCACGTACGAGCGATCGTGGAACGCGAGTGCGATGCGATCCTCGGTGCGCTCGCCGTACCAGATCGAGAAGAGCGCCTCGCCGACGCCCTCCGCGCGCGCCATGTGGAAGAACGTCGGCAGCTGCGACGAGTACACCCACGCGTCGTAGAGCGCGACGCGCGTGACGCGCTCGGGCGCGATCAGCGCGATCGCCAGCGCGACCGACGCGCCGAACGAGTGCGCGACGAACGCCGCGCGCTCGATCCCCTGCTCGTCCATCAGCGCGAGCACCAGCCGCGCCTGCGCCTCGGGCGAGTAGTCTCCGTCCGGTCGATCGGTCCACCCGAAGCCGCGCAGATCCAGCGCGAGCACGCGATGTCGCGCGCGCACCTCGGGCATCACCGCGGCCCACGTCTCGAGCGACGACGCGAAGCCGTGGAGCATCACGACCGCGGGCCCCTCGCCCTCGTCGACGAAGCGCACGCGCGTGCCGTCGATCTGCGCGAAGCGCGCGCTCGCGGGCTCGCCCGGCATCGCCCCGCGATGGAACGACAGACATCCTCCGAGCACCGGGAGCGCGGCGAGCACCGCCAGCATCCGCACCGCTCTGATTGCTGCTCGCACGTTGCTCGGGCGGATGCTCGGGTGGATCACGGGAGGCCTCGGCGCGCCACGCCTCTCAAGGCGCGAGGCGCGACACTTCCGCCGCGCTGGTGAACTCGACCTGCATCTCGTTGTCGTTCGACGCGATCGTCGCGACCGTGCCGAAGCACTCCGACGCGAACGCGTAGGTGCGCACGCGCGTCGGGAACGCGCCGACCAGGCGATCGAGCACCGTGCGCACGCGCAGCACCTCGAAGGTGCCGAACGGCGTCGTCAGCTCGCCGCGCGCGTCGACCTCCGACGCATAGGTCTCCGTGAAGTACGACGCCACGCCGAGCGCCTGGCCGCTGACCGTGCTCGTCGTCGTCCACGACTCGCCTTCACGCAGCGGGAAGCGCAGCACGACGACGGCGGGCTCGTACGTCAGCAGCGTGCGCGAGAAGCCGTCCTCGGGAGAGACGACGCCGCGCAGCAAGAGCTCGTCCTCGGTGATCTCGAAGACGCCGAGCAGCTCCTCGCGCTGCGACAGGCGCGAGGTCCAGCCCGCGCCGGGGAACTCGGTCGCGTACCACTCGCTCCCGATCGCGCGCAGATCCCGGCGCACGTCGGCATCACCGTCGAGCGCGCCCGAGAGATCCCAGCGCCGCGTGCCGTCGGCCTGCGCTGCGCCCGCCGTCGAGATCACTGCGCCCTCGGCGACGCGGAAGGTCGCGTGGAGCCCGGCGCGCAGCGGCATCTCGCCGCGCTCGATCGTGCCGTCGCCGTTCGCGCTGCAGAGCCGCGCGCCGCCATCGGGCGCCTCCGCGTCGATCGTCGCGTCCGGCCCGATCGCGCTGGCGTCGATCGCCACCTGCGCGTCGAGCAGCGGATCGATCCCCGCGTCGCTTCCGTCCGCCGGCGCGCATCGACCGTCGCTCAGGCACACGCCCGACGGGCACTCGGCGCCCACCCGGCAGCGCTCGGTGCCTCCGTCGGCGCACGCGCCGAGGACCGCGCTGGCGATCAGGAGCCCGAGCACCGAGCGGCCGATGCGCCACGTTCCACACATCGTCAGGTCGCGCACGAGGGCTCCCATCATGCCACGACGGCCCGCGCCTCGGCGCGCACTGCGTCCTCGCGAGCGGCGGGCCCCGTCTCCGGCAGCCGCAGCGCCGGGATCAAGATCGCGCCGTGCACGAGCGCGAGCGCGAGCATCGCGCCGCCGAACCCCGCGGGCCCGTCCTTGATGAAGCCCACGACGATCGGCAGCACGAACCCGCCGAGCTGACCGACCAGCATCAGGAGACCGAGCGCCGCGCCCGCGCGCTCCACGCCGACGCCGCGGATCTCGAGCGGCATCGCGAGCAGCAGCGGCGCGAACGAGCCACCGCCGAGCGCCGCGATCGCGAGCCAGACGATCGTCGCCTCGGGCGGCGCGAACGCGAGGATGGCGATGCCGGTCGCGGCGAGCAGCGCGCCGAACACGATCAGCGGCCGCCGACGCCCGAGCCGATCGGAGATGACGGGGCCCACGAAGTTCGCGATGCCTGCGGCGAACAGCCACCCCGCGACCGCGATGCCGACCTGGGTCGGCGCGAGCCCGGCCTCGCCCAGGGCCCGGGGCAGCAGCCCGAGCAGCGTCAGGTATCCGCCGAACAGCAGGAAGTGCATGCAGGCGACGCGCACCAGCGTGCCGTTCGCGAGGAGCGCGATCGAGTCCCGCATCGACGCGTGTCGCGAGCGCGTGCCACGGTCGCGCACGACCGCGAACCACAGCGCGGCCATGCCGACCATCGCGAACGCAGCGGCGATCGTCGCGCCTCGCCAGCCGCCGAACGCCGGCGCGAGCACCGTGCGCGCGAGCAGCACCGTCAGCGCCGTGCCGAACGTATAGCCGAGCAGCGCGAGCCCGTTCGCGCGGCCGATCGCGGTCGCCGGCACGTGTCCCGCAAGCGCCTTGGGGATCGCCGGCGCGACGAAGCCGACGTGCGCGCCGAAGAGCAGCATCGTCAGCGCGAGCGTCATCGCGTCGGGCGCCCAGGCCCGCGCCGCGCACGCGATCGCGCCCACCGCCATCGCGATCGCACCGACGCGCCGGGCGCCGTACCGATCGACCGCGGCGCCGCCGGCCGGTGAAGCGAGCGCGATGCCGAGCGACGCCGCGCCCCAGATCATCGCGCTCTGTGCGTGCGAGAGCTCGAGCTCGCCGGCGATCTGCGGCATGAGCGCTGGGACCAGCGACCAGCCGAGGCCTCCGCCGATCGCCTGCATCGCCGAGCTCATCGCGGTCACCGTGACCGGCCGTGCCGTCGCTTCGCTCATCTGCCCCTCCGCTGCCGTCCGGCGCCCGATGTCGCGGGCCCGTTGTGCGCCGCAGCATATGCGATCGCGGAACCGGCCTGGTCAAGGTGGTTCATGCTGCGGCGCAGCACTAGATGTGAGGCTTCTCGCGTTGCGACTGCTGCGATCGCGTGGGATTCTCGCCGCACCGCACCATTCCGAGGATCTCCGATGGCTTCGCCCTTCGTCGTCAAGAAGTACGGCAACCGCAGGCTCTACGACACCGACGAGAGCCGCTACGTCACGCTCGAGGAGCTCGCTGCGAAGGTGCGCTCCGGGCGCGACGTGCGCGTCGTCGACGCGAAGACCGGCGACGACCTCACGCAGGCCACGCTCGCGCAGGTCATCCTCGAGAGCCGGGGCGCCGCGCGCCTGCTGCCGGTCCCCCTGCTGACCCAGCTGATCCGCATGGGCGACGACGCGCTCGCCGAATTCTTCGGCCGTTGGGTCTCTGCCGCGCTCGAGATGTACGTGCAGGCGAAGCAGGGCGCGCAGGCGATCTCGCCGTACGTGCCGATGGCGACCGCGCCGTTCGCCGCCACCAACGCGCTCGCGCGCCTGCTGCTGGGCGCGGGCTCGATGCTCGGCGTCAGCCAGTTCGAGCGAGAGCCGCCGATCGAGGTGCCGCCCCGGCCGCAGGCGAGCGCGAGCGACGTCGACGAGCTGCGCAAGGAGCTCCACGAGCTCAAGTCGATGATGCGCAGCAGCCAGAAGGCGCCTCCGAAGAAGCGCCGCTGACCCGTCCGAAATTGCTGCGCTGCACAACGCGCGGCCGGCGTGTGGATCTTCACAGAGCGCCGGCGCGATCCTCACGCCCGCGAGGGAGCAGCGATACCATCCCGGCCCCTGTCGCCGGCGCCCGCCCGAACCGCGCGCTCGTGCCGGCGCAGCAGTCGTTCTCACCCTGGAATCTCGGACTTCGTAGGAGCAGACGCAATGGAGCTGAAGGACGTCAAGGCGATCGTGACCGGTGGCGCGCAGGGCATGGGCGCGCACTTCGCGCGGCGCCTGCACGAGGCCGGCGCGAAGGTCGCGGCCGGAGACGTGAACGAGCAGATGCTCGCCGAGCTCCCGGAGGGCATCCACCGCCGCCGGCTCGACGTGAGCGACTCGAAGGACTGCACCGCGTTCGCGAAGTGGGCCGCCGAGCAGATGGACGGCGTCAACGTCCTGATCAACAACGCCGGCATCCTGCGCGACGGGCTGCTCGTGAAGAAGAACCGCGAGACCGGCGAGGTCCAGACGCTCAGCGACGAGCAGTGGAACGCCGTGATCGCGGTGAACCTGACCGGCGCCACGATGATGGTGCGCGAGACGGTCGCCGAGATGGTGCGCCGCGGGAACAAGCCGGGCGTCGTGATCTCGATGTCGTCGGTCGCGCGGCACGGCAACCGCGGACAGAGCAACTACGTCAGCGCGAAGGCTGCGTTGGCCGCGAACGCGGTGACGTGGTGCCGCGAGTTCGCGCCGTTCGGGATCCGCGCGGTCGCGATCGCGCCCGGCATGGTCGAGACCCCGATGACCAAGGGCATGAACCCGAAGGCGCGCGAGGCGCTGGTCGCCTCGATCCCCGTCGGCCGCATCGGCGAGCCCGAGGATCTCTGGAAGGCCGTGCAGTTCTCGATCGAGTGCGACTACTTCAACGGCTACTGCATCGACGTCGACGGCGGCCTCTCGATGTGACGGCGACCGGCGGATCCGGAGATTCGCGCCGGATCCGCCGTCTGTGATGTCACATACAATCGCCGCGGGGACGTTTCCTCGCCCCGGTCGTCTTGGTACGCTCGACGCATCATGACGCGTGCTCTTGGATGTCTGGTCCTCGCTTCACTGCTCGCTTCATCGCTCGTCGCCTGCGGCGACACGACCGTTCGTCCCAGACGCGACGGCGGTGACGCAGAGGTCGTATCTCTCGCCGACGAGGACGGAGACGGCATCTCCGACTTCGACGAAGGCCGCGCGGAGGATCGCGACACCGACGGCGACGGCACGCCCGACTACCTCGACGACGACAGCGACGGCGACGGGATCTCCGACGCCGACGAGGCAGGCGACGACAACCCGGCGTCCGCGCCGATCGACAGCGACAGCGACGGCGCGCCCGACTTCATCGACACCGACTCCGACAACAACGGGATCCTCGACATCGAAGAGACGCCCGGCGACATCGACGGCGACGGTCGCCCGAACTACGCCGACCCCGACGACGACGGCGACCTGCTCTCCGACGTCCGCGAGCTGCGCGGCATGGTGTCGCCTCCGGCCGACTCCGACGCCGACGGCCTGCCCGACTACCACGACCCCGACAGCGACAACGACACGATCAACGACGGCCACGACGGCGACGCCGACACCGACATGGACGGCACGCCGGACTTCCTCGACACCGACTCCGACGAGGACGGGATCCTCGATTCGGTCGAGGCGGGCGACACCGACCTCGCGACGCCGCCGGTCGACACCGACGAGGACACGATCCCCGACTTCCGCGATCCCGACAGCGACGGCGACGGCCTGAGCGATCGAGAAGAGGCGGCCGATCACGGCACCTCGCCGACCTCGGCCGACACCGACGGCGACGGCGTGAGCGATCTGATCGAGGTCGCGGCCGGCAGCGATCCGACGAACATGGCCGACAGCCCGCGCACGCGCGGCGACTTCGTGTTCACCGTCCCGTACATGGAGCCGCCGGATCCGACGCGCGACACGCTCTCGTTCCGCACCAGCATCCAGTTCGCCGACATCTACTTCTTGTTCGACGCGTCGGCCTCGATGGGCGGCGAGCAGGACAACCTCGCCGCCGGCGTGAGCACGATCATCTCGAACCTCACGTGCGCCGACACGGGCACCGCGTGCATGCGCGACTCCGACTGCGCGGCCGGCAACGTCTGCAGTCCGTTCACGACGACGTGCATCGAAGATCCGAGCACCAGCTCGTGCATCCTCAGCGCGTGGACGGGCGCGGGCCAGTACGGGCAGAGCGCCGGCAGCGGGAACCTGCTGATCAACCGCACCAGCCTGCAGCCGGACCCGGCGGTCACCCGCGCGGGCATCGACCTCATCCCGGAGGACGGCGGCACCGAGCCGCTCTACGCGGCGGTGTGGAACGTCGTCGATCCCGCAGGGTCACCGCAGCCCGAGATGGGCTGCGCGCCCGCGATGGCAGGTCGTATCGGCTGCCCCGCGTATCGCGAAGAGGCGGTCCGCATCCTGGTCGCGTTCACCGACGAGGACAGCGACGGCACCGCGACCGCGGCGCAGGCGGGCGGCGCGCTGATGACCACCGCCGTCACCTTCATCGGCGTCTCGAGCGGCGCCGCCGCGCGCTCGGACCTCGTCGACCTGGCGGTTGCGTCCGACTCGCTGAGCGGCGCGGGCGTGCCGCTCGTGTTCGACGCGAGCGCGACCGGCACCGGCATCGAGACCGTCGTCACCGACGCGATCAACGAGATCGTCGAGGGTGTCCCGCTGCGCGTGACGATCGAGGCGACCGACGAGCCCGGCGACGCCGGCGACTCGCTGCAGTTCATCCGGCACCTCGAGACCAACACCACTGCCGCCGAGTGCGCGATGGTGCCGACCGAGGACACCGACGCCGACGGCTTCCCCGACGCGTTCCCGATGGTCACGCCGGGCACGCGCGTGTGCTGGGACGTCGTTCCCGAGATGAACACCACGGTGATGCCGACGGCCTCGCCGCAGATCTTCCGCGCGCTGCTCACGGTGCGCGGCGACGGCTCGCCGCTCGACTCCCGTCAGGTGTTCTTCCTCGTCCCGCCGATGCCCCCGGTCATCGGCGGCCCGAGCTGACTCCCAACAGGAGTGCTCGCCCCCGGAGGGCCCGTACGGGAGCGCGCCCGCGCGCGGACGGAAGGGCCCGGAGCGGGGCGAGCCGATTTTCGAGCACTCCTGCCTAACGCAACGGCCGCTGCACGTGCTCCTTGCCGTCGAAGCGGAGGAGCGTCGGCTTGTTCTCGACCTTCGTGTGGATCTCGACGGGGCGGCGCCACACGCGCACGAGCGCGCGCAGCACCTCGCGCCCCCAGTCGAGCCGCAGGTCGATGCCCTGGTGATCGTGCTCGAGCAGGAGCTCGCCGCGGTTGCCGAGGTTCGAGTCGGTGACGCGGATGAAGGGCTGTCCGGCGTTCGTCAGCTGGAAGAGGAGCTTCTCCTTCACTTCCTTGAACTTGCGCGTCTCGATCTCCCAGCGATCGTTGCGCGCGTTGTAGCCGAACGAATAGAGCTTCTGCTGCGCGACGAATTCCGGCGTGAGGAACTCGTCGATGAACGTCACGTCGTTGTAGAGCGCGCGCACCTCGAAGATCTTCTTGCGCCCGAGACCGGTGCGCCGGTCCCAGTTCTTGCGCTGCTCGAGGTCCTCGCACTCCTCCCATTCCTTGCCGAACTGACCCTTGTCCCAGCGCTCCTCGATGTGCCGGTAGAGCTCGACGCCCAGCTTGTACGGATTGAGCCGCCCCTGCGCCGTCTCCATCACGCCCGCGTTGCGCTCCGCGTACTCGATGATCTCGCCGTCGTCGCAGATCTTCTCGGTCATCAGGCGCGAGTGCCAGTAGCTGGCCCAGCCCTCGTTCATGATCTTCGTCTGCATCTGAGGCCAGAAGTAGTAGGCCTCGGCGCGGATGCCCCAGAGCACGTCGCGCTCCCAGCTCTCGAGCGGCGCATGCTCGAGCACGAAGCCGAGCACGTCGCGCTCGGGGCGCTCGGGGACGCGCTTCGCCTTCTCCTTCTCGGCATCCATCTTCCGCTGCTGCGACTCGACGAACTCACGAGGATTGATGAAGTCCTCCATGTATTCCTTGTCGACGCGCAGACGCCCGACCTCCTCGGGCGGATCCTCGAGCAGCTCGTACTCCTTCCTCGACTCCTTCTGCTTCACCGGCTGGAAGGGCTTCTGAGGATCGATGAGGTTCTCGAGCGAGAGGCAGGTGTCGATGAACTCTTCGACCTTCTCGATGCCGACGCGATCGGCCCAGCGGCGGATGGTCGCGCCGTGGTTCGCCATCGTGTCGATCCACTTCCGGATCGGCTCGCCGGTGCGCTGGTCGACGCCCTGGTTGGTCGCGCGGAAGTAGTAGTTGTTCTTGAAGAAGTCGACGTGCGCGTACACGTGCGCCATCACGAGCTTCTGATCGACGAGCGAGTTCCCCTCGAGCAGATAGGCGATCGACGGATTGTTGTTGATCACCATCTCGTAGATCTTCGAGAGGCCGTACTCGTAGCTCTTGCTGAGCTGCTCGTACTCCATCCCGAAGCGCCAGTGCGGATAGCGCGTCGGGAAGCCGCCGTACGCGGCGAGCTCGTTCATCTGGTCGTACGAGACGACCTCGAACATCGTCGGGAAGACATCGAGCCCGTACCCGCGAGCGTACTCCTCGACCTGCCTCTGGATGTCGCGGAGATACGTGGGGAGCGCCGTGGAGAGGGCGTACTTGGCCATGTATGGCGAGTGTACCTCAGCACCGAGGACGCGCCCGGCAAGCGCGCGCGCCCGTCACGCCGCGTCGCTGAGCGCGATCCGGCGCGACACTGCGCTGATCAGCGCGTCGATCGTGAACGGCTTCGCGAGGAGCTCGGCGTCGTCGCGCATCGCGTCCTCGAGCCGATCCGCCGCGTAGCCGGACACGTACACCACCCCGCACGCGGGCAGGCGCGCTCGCACCGCGCGCGCGAGCTCGGTCCCCGTGAGCCCCGGCATCACGACGTCGGTGACGAGCAGATCGAACGCCATCAGCTCGACGTGCGCCAGCGCGGCCGCGCCGTCCTCGGCGCTGCGCACGTCGTGGCCGGCCTCGCGCAGCGCCGCCTCGATCGAGCGCCGCAGCGCGGGCTCGTCCTCGACCAGCAGGATGCGCGCGCTGCGTCGTCGCTCGCTGCCGTCTCGGGCCTCGCTCGTCTCGCTCGTCTCGAGCCGCGCCTCGTCGCCGGTCGCGATCGGGAGCAGGACGTCGATGCGCGTGCCCCGTCCGACCGCGCTCTCGACCTCGATCCGGCCGCCCGCCTGCGTCACGGCGCCGTACACCATCGCGAGCCCGAGACCGGTGCCCGACCCGTACGGCTTCGTCGTGAAGAACGGGTCGAACATCCGGCTGCGCGTCTCCTCGGTCATGCCGACGCCGTCGTCCTCGACGCGAATCCGCGCGTGCGCGCGTCCGTCGAGCTCCACCTGGCCGAGCGAGATCGCGAGCTCGCCCCCGTCCGGCATCGCGTCGCGGGCGTTCAGCGCGAGGTTCGTCAGCAGCTGATCGAGCTGCGCGGGATCCGCCACGACGATCTGCGGCTCGCTCCCCAGCTCGACCGAGAGCCGCACTCGCTCGCCGAGCACGCGGCCCGCCACGCGCGCGGTCGCGCCGACGGCGGTGCGTAGATCGAGCGCGCACGGGCGTCGTGGCTGCCGGCGACCGAGCGCGAGGAGCTGCCGCGTGAGCGCCGCCGCGCGCAGCGCCGACTCGAGCACGTCGTCGAGCTCGGTCTGTACGCGATCTCCGCGCGCGAGCCGCAGCTTCGCGAGCTCCGTCGCCGCGACGATCGTCCCGAGCACGTTGTTGAAGTCGTGAGCGATGCCGCCCGCCATGCGGCCGAGCGCCTCCATCCGCTGCGCCTGCGCGAGCTCCTCCCGCAGTCGCTTCTCCTCGGTGACGTCGCGCATCGAGCCCTCGAGCCAGCGCACCTCTCCGCTCGCGTCGCGCGACCGGCGCGCGTGCACCTCGACCTCGATGATCTCTCCGTCACGCCGCTTCACCTTCACCGTGTCGGTGTCGCCGTCCTGATGCGCGAGGATGCGCGCGCGGTCGGCGGGCTCGGCGTAGACGTCGCGCATCAGGTCGAGCTCGAGCAGCTCGTGCTCGTGCTCGTAGCCGAGCATCCGCACGAGCGCGGGGTTCGCCGCGAGGAAGCGACCCTTGGTGCTCGTTCGGAACGCGCCCTCGATCACGTTCTCGAACAGCTCCTGGTAGCGCGCCGCGCTCGCGCGCTCGGCGTCGCGCGCCTGCTCGGAGTGCAGCAGCAGCGTGCCGATCGCCACCAGCATCCCGAGCAGCGCCGAGATCTGGAAGCCCCACGGCGCGAACCAGTCGACCGGCCGGAGGAAGGGATAGTTCCACGCGTGCACGCCCCAGAGCACGAGCGCCACCCCCGCGATCATCCCGCCGACGGAGCTCTTGCGGGCGCGGAGCAGCGCCGCGCCCGTGACCACGCGCATCAGCCCGAGGAGGGCAGTCGGCGGGAGCTGACCGGCGACGAAACCGACCTCGATGGCGTACGCGACGACCGTCCACGCGCCTACGAGCAGCGTCGCGATCAGCCAGACGCGCGAGAGCCGGCCGGCCGTGAACCGCGTCGTGCCGGTGAGCAGGCACGCGGCGCCCGCGACCACCGCGAGCGTGGCTGCGGTCGCGCAGGGCGGATGTCCTCCGAGCGCCGCATCCGCCACGTTGAGCGCGTGGCGCGCCGCGTCGAAGCCCCAGGCCGCGGCCCACCACGCGAGGTGCTCTTTTCGCTCGCGGCGAAAGAGCACCACGAACACCGCGAACAGCACCACGTCGGCGGCGACGGCGCCCGCGACGAATGGAACGAGCGTGAACATGCCCCCACGCCCATCCTACCGTCATCGGCGCGCGGGCGCGCGGGGGGCGCTATTTGCCCTTGCCGAGGAACTCCTTGATCGACTCGACGATCGCATCGCGGTCGCGGATCTCGCTGGTGATCACGCGATCGTCCTTCTGCAGGTGCTCACGGATGTCCTTGATGAACTGTCCCGAGCCGTAGGGGCTCTCGACCTGCCCGTAGCAGAACACGTTGCTCGCCGGCAGGAGCTTGGTCTTGAGCAGCTCGATGCAGAGCAGCGTGTCGTCGACCGACCAGTTGTCGCCGTCGGAGAAGTGGAACGGATAGATGTTCCACTCGCTGACCGGATAGTCGGCGTCGATGATCTGCGCGGCGAGCTTGTACGCGCTCGAGATCATCGTTCCGCCCGACTCGCGCGTGCGGAAGAACGTGTCGCGATCGACCTCGCGTGCGACGGCGTCGTGGATGATGTAGCGGGTCTCGAGGCCCTTGTACTGACGCTTCAGCCAGGCATCGAGCCAGAAGGACTCGATGCGCACGATCTCCTTCTGCTCGTCGCCCATCGAGCCGGAGACGTCCATCATGTAGAGGATCACCGCGTTCGCGACCGGCTCCTCTTCGGTCTTCCACGAGCGGAAGCGCAGATCGTCGCGCGTCGGGATCACGATCGGGCGGTTCGGGTTGTAGGTGCCCATCGAGATCTGCCGCTTCAGCGCCTGCTTGTAGGTGCGCTTGAAGTGGCGGAGCGAGTTGGGCCCGACGCGGCGGATGCCGACGTAGCGATCCTTCTGATCGACGAGCTTGCTCTTGCCCTTGTTCTCGATGTTCGGCAGCGCGAGCTCCTCACCGAGGATCTCGGCGAGCTCGTCGAGCGTGACGTCGACCTCGAGCGCGTGCTGTCCGGCGTCCTGCCCGGCCTTGCCCTGCCCGTCGCCTTCGCCCTCTTCGCCGCCGCCGACGGGATCACCCGGCTCGCCGTCCCCCTGTCCGACGCCGCCCTGCTGGCGATCCGAGTAGCGGAACCGCGGGATGTCGATCTGCGGGATGGGGATGGACACCACGTCCTTCCCCTGCTTCCCCATCAGCTCGCCCTGCGAGATGTACCGTCTGAGGTTCTGCCGGATCTTCCCGCGAACGATGCTCTTGAACCGCGAATGATCCTGATCGATTCGGAGCGACACGCTCCACAGCATAGCCCCCACCGCCCGCGATTGCTCGCGCGTGGTGGACTTCGATGACACGCGGACGCAACGTCGCCGAACGTTGACCGACGCTCCGCCCCACGATACTGGTGGCACGAACGCGGGGCACCGCGTCGAGGGGAAGTCGCAGTGAGACGGATCGCAGGTTGTCTGATCGTGCTCGCGCTCGGAACCGGGTTGCCAGCCCGAACCGCACATGCGCAAGACGCCGGTCGTTGGATGGTGGTCGCGGCAACAGCAGGCGACGGCGACTTCGAGCGCCTCGGGGTGGTCTCCGAGGGAGCAACGAGCGCGCTGCAGGCAACCGGCGCTGAGCTGGTGGACGGAGTGAGCGCGGTCGACGCGATCGAGCGATCCTCGGGATCGCGCGCGTTCCGACCACTCCCCGAGGCCCTGCGCAGCCGACTCGAAGCGGCTGCGGAGACCACGCTGACGGATATCGCGCACGCGCGACACGCGCGGGTGATCGCAATTGGCCAGCCTCTCCTCAGCGAGGCGCGCCCGCACCTCGAAGCGATCGGACGCGACGAGAACGCGTCGCGGCACCTCACCGACATCTGCCTGTTCTTGGTGCGTGCGAACCTTCAGGCACGACGTCCCGACGACGCGCAGAGCCAAGTGCTCGAGTGCATCGCGCAGTCCCCCGATCTCGAGCAGCCGAACGCGAGGACGCATCCTCCGGAAGTGCTCGAGCTGGTGAGCGCTGCGCGAGAGTCTCTCGGTGATCGCTCGTCGCTCGTCGTACGGGGCGCCGACACCGTTCCGCGCGGGTGCGTCATCCGCGTCAACGGCCGGGTGATCGGCGCGACGCCTTCGGCACAGCGCGCGCTGCCCGCGGGCCGCTATCCCGTCCAGGTCGAGTGTCGTCCCGGCACGCCTGCGCGCGTTCATGTCGTGCTCGTCAACGGTGCGGAGCCCGCAGAGATCGTGATCGACGGTCGCTTCGACTCGACACTGCGGGTCGACGCCGCGAGCGGCGCCATCGCGCTCGCGTACTCCGACGCGGCCACGATGACCGAGCTGCTCCCGCGGGACCTCGCGCGAATCGCACCGCTCGTCGGCGCGAGCCACGCGCTCGCCGTCGCGCAGGAGGACGGCGCGATCTGGCTGCGTGCGTTCGAGGTCGACGCGACGGGAGCTCGCATGGTCGGCGGCTCGCGCGTCCCCGACCCCGGCGACGCAGAGAGAGGCCGCGCCGCGCTCGGCTCGCTGTTGGGAATCGAGGGAAGCGCTGCCGCGGCGCGCTCGGACGCGTCGGAAATGGTCCACATCGACGGCCTGCTCGTGCCGGCGATCGCGTCTTACGCCATCGGCGCCGGCGGCCTGATCACGTTCGGCGTCGCGGGCGGCATCGCGGCCGCTGACTACTCCGCCGCCCGCGCCGAGTGCGGAGACACCCGCACGTGCACGCCGGAGCGGGTGAGCGGCATCGACGATCTCTCGCTCGCCGCCGACATCGGTTTGGGAATTGGCGTGGCCGGAGTCGTCGTCGGAACGATCCTGATCATCGTCCACCCACCACGCGACCTGGACTCATCCGAGCGCGTCAGTGCCCGCCTCGACGTCCGGGGCACCACGCTCTCCCTCGCCGGCACGTTCTGAGGAATGAGAACCCACGCGATGACCTCACGTACGCCCCTGCACGCTTTTCTCGTCGCGCTCGCCGTGTCCGGCTGCTCGCTCGTCCTCGACACCACGAATTTCATCGGCTCCACCGACGCGGCTGTCACGGACGGTGGTGGGGTCGACTCGGGTGATCTGGACTCGGGTGACCTCGACTCCAGCATTCCTGACGACGCCGTTTCGTCGCCCCCCATCACGATCGTCGTGACGCGCAGTTCGGAGGTCGTCGCCGATCTTCGCGTGCTGTTCCACGACGACGCCGGCGACCTGCTGGAAGCGCTCACGACCGACGCGAGCGGGCAGGTCACGAGTAGCGCGCCGGGCGTCGCCGGCGCCACAATCTTCGATCCATCGAGTGGTGCCGGCCAACTCGAACTGTTCACTGTCGTCGGGCTCCTTCCGCGCGATACAATCGAGTTCGAGCTGACGCAGAGCGCCGATGCGGTACGCGGTGTCGAAGTAACGCCTCCCGGGCCGTTCGCAGGGGCGACCGAGTACCGCTTGCAGAGTTACTGCGCCGCGGAGATGCTCG
Source organism: Myxococcota bacterium (assembly GCA_030855295.1). Lineage (GTDB taxonomy): Bacteria > Myxococcota_A > Polyangia > Polyangiales > Sandaracinaceae > Sandaracinus. The sequence goes on from JALYRN010000008.1 coordinate 22,345, forward strand.
TGGACCCTACCGCGCCATTCATCACTTGCGGCGTAGGCAATTACACGCCGCTTCTCGTCACCGCGTACATGGGAGGAGAGGTGGTCGCGCATTCAGCGCTCTTTGCGACTGGTGAACTCAGCGCCGTGACCCTCCCGCCGTGGGAGACGAGCTTCGTGTCCATCCCTGTCGCGGTAACGGCTACCGCACCCGAGAGCGTACGGGTGGAGGCAACGTTGCTCGACCGTGGGTTCGGAGCCCGCGTGAGTCCCGTTGTGAATGGATCAGCGACGGAGCTCGCCATTCTGAACGGGCTCGAACGTGACGTGCTGATCTCGGCCAGCGGGTCACGACTCGTGGGCGGCATGGAGGTCTCGGTGCAAGTCCGCACTCTATTTCTGCCCGACATGCTGTCGACCTCCGCGTTCGCCGCGGACCTCGATTCGGTGCCTCCGCTCACCGCCTTCGCGCTGGATCGCACGGACCCCGCCCGCCCTGGTGTTTCGTGGACCGGCGTGCCCACGACCGGAGTGCATGCGGAGTTCCGGTACCTCCACGAAGCCCAGGCCGTTTCGTGGCGAGTGTTCGCGCCACCGGGCTCGAGTCGCATCGCGCTCCCTGAGCTCTCGTCCGATCTCGCGGACCTCCGCCCGAGCACGGAAGCGCCGTCGGTGCTGCTAGAGCTCGTGTCAGGAGCTAGCTTCTCGTGGGCAGCGATGAGATCGCGGCCCCTGCTCCACTGGAGCAACCGCACATCGAGGATGGCTACCACCGCTGCCGGAGGCATGTTCTGAAGCTGGGCCGCTGGGCCGTGGTGCTCGCGTGCGGTTCAGTGGCAGGCGACCGTGTTCTCCGCCGTCGCGCGGATGCAGGAGCCCAACCGGCTTACGCAGAAGCTGCGGGTCGCGGTGGAACCACACGCCGGCGCCAGGACTTCGTCCCAGAAGATCGTGCCGATGCAGCCGATCCTGGACACGGTACACGGCGTGGGGTCACGGGGACGCGTCGCGTACTGACGCTCGGGGCTCCCGTTGCAGTTGTAGTCGTACGACGCGCCAGTCGATCCCGAGAACGAGGTCGTGAACCACGAGGTCTGACCCGGTCGTGCGCTCGCGCTGACGTCGGAGCAATCGGTGGTCGCGCTCCCCGGTGCGACCGAGGTCCACTGGCCCGGCGATCCCGACGCGCAGCTCGAGGGGCGGCCGGTCGGCACCGTGCAGCTCGCCATCGAGCCCGTCGCGCTCGTGGCGTAGCCGTCGCCGTCACAGTCCGCGTACCAGCGCGGCGTTCCGTCGTCGACGCTGCCGTTGCAGTCGTTGTCGAGCCCGTCGCCGCACGCGTCTCCGAGGCCGGTATACACGTTCGCGCGCATGTCGTCGCAGTCGTCGCCGCCGCAGGCCGTCGCGTAGTGGCCGTCACCGTCGGCGTCGTTCGTCGTGGTGTCGACCACGCAGCCGAGCGAGGGATCGCACGACTCGATCGTGCAGGCGTTCGCGTCGTCGTCGAGGCACACCGGAGCCGTGCCGGGGACGCAGAGGTGCGTCGCGACGTTGCATGTCTCGACGCCGTCGCAGACGGTGGTGTCCATCAGGGCGCACTCTTCGTCGGTCTCGCACGTCCACGTGCAGTCGGAGCGGCAGGAGCCGTCGAGGGAGATCCCCGGATCGCACTCCTCGCCGGTGTCGAGCGCGCCGTTGCCGCAGCCTGCCGGGACGCACGTGCCCTCGCGGCACACGCCGCCGGTGTCGCAGGCGGTGCCGTCGGCGGGCGCGGTCCCGGGCTCGCACGCGCTGTCGTCCGAGCACGTCTCGGTGCCGTTGCAGGCGTCGCCGTCGTCGCAGTCCTCGGCGTCCTCGCACGACAGGGCGCAGTCGAAGTCGCAGCCGTCTCCGTCGACCTCGTTCTCGTCGTCGCAGTCTTCGGTGCGCTCGTCGACGACGCCGTCTCCGCAGACGCTGAGCTCGCAGAGGCCGTCGTTGCAGACCAGCGCCTCGGCGATGCCGTCGACGCTGCACGCGGTGCCTTCGGGGAAGGTGGCGCAAGGCGAGTCGTTGACGACCGCGGCGTCCATGTCTTGGATCGCGCCGTCGACGATGATCGAGCAGCCGGACGCGAGCGCGCCGGTGGTCGTGATCGCGAGCGCGAGGACGAGCGTCTTCATGTCGATTCCCCCGGAAGCAAAGCTCGTCATCAGAAGCGCCCCTGTGCGCTGATCCCGCCGCCGGTCGGTGCGGCCCACGGCGCGAGCGAGACGCGCTCGGGCTCGCGCTCGCCGTCGCCCGAGTCGGAGACCAAGAGCACGATCAAGCCCGCGGCCGCGGCCGCGATGCCGATGCCCATGGTGATGTCGGCGCCCAGCGCGAGGCCGCGCGCGGCGTCGGCCTCGGGGGAGGTGCGGCCGGGGGCGCTC
>JALYRN010000288.1 GCA_030855295.1 Myxococcota bacterium
CCGCCGACGCGCCGACGCCGGGCCGTCCCTCGGGCCGCTGACGCTCGCTACTCGCGCCGCGCGAGCACGTCTGCGAGGTTCGCGCGCCAGTTCGGCATCGCGCCGAGCACGGCCTCGGTGCGCGACAGATCGAGCACGCTGTACGCGGGCCGCTTCGCGGGGCGAGGGAACGCGTCGCTCGTGCACGGCTCGACCACGCAGCTCGCGCCGCTCAGCCGCACGATCTCTCGCGCGAATTCGAACCACGTGCACTCGCCGCCGTCGGTGACGTGCCAGGTGCCGGTCAGACCGCGGCCCGAGAGCGCGAGCGTCGTGCGCGCGAGGTGCTCGGCGCTGGTCGGTCGCCCGCGCTGATCGTCGACGACCTGCAGCCGCTCCTTCTGGGTCGCGAGCGTCGCGATCGTGCGCACGAAGTTCTTCGCCCACGGCGCGTAGAGCCAGCTGGTGCGGACGTAGAGATGCTCGGCGCCGCTGGCCAGCAGCAGCTCCTCGCCGACTGCCTTGCTGCGCCCGTACGCGCCCTGCGGCGCGCGCGGCGCGTCGACCGGGTAGGGCGCCTCCGCATGTCCATCGAACACGTAGTCGGTGCCGAAGTGCACGAGCGCCGCGCCGACCTCGCGGCAGCGCTGCGCGAGCGACGCCACGCCCTGTCCGTTGATCGCCGTCGCGAGCGCCTCGTGTTCCTCCGCGCCGTCGACGTCGGTGTACGCCGCGCAGTTGATCACCCGCGTGATCCCCGGCCGCACGTGCGCCGCGATGGTGTCCGGCTTCGTGAGATCGATCGCGGGATACGTCGTGCTCACGAAGTCCCCGCGCATCGCCTCGGCGAACGCGCGCCCGAGCATCCCGTCGGGCGAGATCAGCAGCGTCGTCATGCGCCCGTCTCCTCGTAGCGGGGCAGCTTCGCGGGATCGACGTCCTTGAGGCGCGGATGCGCGCGATCCTTGCCCGAGATCACCGGCTCGAGCACGGGCCACTCGATCCCGAGGTCGGGATCGTTCCACGCGACGCCGACCTCGTTCTCGGGCGCGTAGTACTCGGTGCACTTGTACGCGAAGATCGCGCTCTCGCTCGTGACGCAGAAGCCGTGCGCGAACCCGGGTGGGATCCACAGCTGTCGCTTGTCGTCCTCGCTCAGCTCGATCGCGACGTGCGCGCCGAAGGTCGGCGAGCCCACGCGCACGTCGACCGCGACGTCGAGCACCGCGCCCGCGACGACCCACACGAGCTTGCCCTGCGCCGCCGGGCTCTGGAGGTGCAGCCCGCGCACGATCCCCTTCGCGCTCTTCGACATGTTGTCCTGCACGAAGGGCCCGCGGATCCCCGCCTCCTCGTAGCGCTTCACCGCGAACGTCTCGAGGAAGAAGCCGCGCGCATCGCCGAACACCTTCGGCTCGATCATCAGCACGCCCGGCAGCCGGGTCTCGGTGATCTTCATCGCGCGGTCACTTGCCGCCGGGCGCCGCCGACGGTCCGTCGTTCGCGAGGCTGAAGAGGTACTCGCCGTACTCCGTCTTCGCGAGCGGCTCGGCGAGCTTCTCGATCTGCTTGGCGTCGATCCATCCCTTGCGGAACGCGACCTCCTCCGGACACGCGACCTGCAGCCCCTGCCGCTGCTGGATCGTCTGGATGAAGTTCGCCGCCTGCAGCAGCGCCTCGTGCGTGCCGGTGTCGAGCCACGCGACGCCGCGCCCGAACTTCTCGAGCCGCAGCTCCTTGCGCTCGAGGTACAGCCGATTGAGATCGGTGATCTCGAGCTCGCCGCGCTTGCTCGGCTGGAGGCTCGCGGCGAGGTCGACCACCTTCTCGTCGTAGAAGTAGAGCCCCGCGACCGCGTAGTTCGAGCGCGGCTTCTGCGGCTTCTCCTCGAGCCCGATCACGGTGCCCTCGGCGTCGAACTCCGCGACGCCGTACGCCTGCGGGTTCTTGACGTAGTACCCGAACACCGTCGCGCCCTGCGTGCGCCGCGCCGAGTCCTCGAGCAGCCCCTGCAGGCCGTGGCCGTAGAAGATGTTGTCGCCGAGCACCAGCGCGCACGGCTTGCCGTCGATGAACTCCTTGCCGATCAGGAACGCCTGCGCGAGCCCTTCGGGCTTCGGCTGCACCGCGTAGCGGATCGACATCCCCCACTGCGAGCCGTCTCCGAGCAGCTGCCGGAACAGCACCTGCTCGTGCGGCGTCGTGATCACGAGCACGTCGCTGATCCCCGCGAGCATCAGCGTGCTCAGCGGGTAGTAGATCATCGGCTTGTCGTAGATGGCCATGAGCTGCTTGCTCACCGCCTTCGTCAGTGGCCACAGGCGGGTGCCGCTGCCGCCCGCGAGGATGATGCCCTTCTGGATCGTCATCAGCGCCCTCCGTAGTTCGCTTCCATCCACTTGCGGTAGTCGCCGCTGCGCACCGCATCGACCCACGCGCGGTTGTCGAGGTACCAGCGCACGGTCTTCCGCATGCCGCTCTCGAACGTCTCGCGCGGCTCCCAGCCGCACTCGCGCCGGATCTTCGAGGCGTCGATCGCGTAGCGCAGGTCGTGCCCCGGCCGATCGCTCACGTACGTCTTGAGCCCGAGCAGCTCGTCCGCGCTGCCGCCGGTCTCCTCCGCGAAGATGCGGCAGAGCGTGTCGACGACCTCGATGTTCTTCTTCTCGCTGTTGCCGCCGACGTTGTAGGTCTCGCCGATCGCGCCGCGCTCGATCACCGCCCAGATCGCCTCGCAGTGATCGTCGACGTAGAGCCAGTCGCGCACGTTGACGCCCTTGCCGTAGATCGGCAGCGGCTTGCGCTCCTGCATGTGCATGATCATCAGCGGGATCAGCTTCTCGGGGAACTGCCGCGGACCGTAGTTGTTCGAGCAGTTCGTGATCTTCACGGGCAGCCCGTACGTCCGCGAGTACGCGCGCACGAGGTGATCGCTCGAGGCCTTGCTCGCGGAGTAGGGCGACGACGGGTCGTAGCGCGTCTCCTCCGTGAAGAGCCCCTCGTCGCCGAGCGAGCCGTAGACCTCGTCGGTCGAGACGTGATGGAAGAGCGTGCCCTTCTGCGCGCCGCCGTCCTTGCTCGCCTTCCAGTGCTTGCGGCACGCCTCGAGGAGGTTGAACGTCCCCTCGATGTTCGTGCGCACGAAGTCGCGCGGCCCGAGGATGCTCCGGTCGACGTGGCTCTCCGCCGCGAAGTGGATCACCAGCTCCGGCGCGTGCTTCTCGAACACGCGATCGAGCGCCTCGAAGTCCGCGATGTCGACGCGCTCGAGCGCGTAGTTCGAGCACGACGCGATCGGCTCGAGGCTCTGTAGGTTCGCCGCGTACGTGAGCGCGTCGGCGTTCACGAAGTGGTGCTCGGGGAGCCGCGGCACCCACAGCCCGAGGAAGTTCGATCCGATGAATCCGGCGCCGCCGGTGACGAGGACTTTCATGTGCGCGCTCGCTGCCCCTCTTCGGTCGGGAGCATAGGCGCCCGCGGCGTGCGTGCCACCCTCGCTGGACGTCTGCACTCGGCCTTTGCGTGCTCCGCGCGGGCCTCCCATACTCGCGCCGGCAGTGTCGATCGCGATCGTCCCTCACGCAGAGCGCTGGAAAGACTCCGTCGAGGCTTTCAACCGACGGATGCGCCTCGGAGGCTCGCGGTGGGGCTGGTACGTCGACCCGGTGCCGACGTGGGCGCCGCGCGTCGCCGACGATCAGCGCGTGTGGCGCGAGTACTGGCTCGCGATCGAGGATGGCGACTGCGTGCGCGGGGGCTATGCACTGAAGCCTCAGGAGTGGCGCATCCGGGGCCGCAGCGAGTGGGTGACCGACTGGCAGGGCCCGGTGAGCGAGGGCGCCATCAGTCGCAAGTACAACTCGCTCGGGCTGCGCCTCGTCCGCGACATGCTGAAGAAGAGACCACTGCTGTATTCGTGGGGACACGGGAGCGACGAAGAGCCGCTCGTGCAGATGCTGCGGCGCATGGGGTGGCTCATGCATCCGACGCCGTTCGCGCTGCGCGTGGTCGACTCGTATCGCTTCCTGCGCTTCAACCGGCACCTGCGCGGCACACCGGAGCGCCGTCTCTTCCTCGACGGGCTCGCGCTCAGTGGGCTGGGCGCGCTCGGCCTGCGCGCGATGCACGCCGCGCTCGAGACGCGGGGCGCGCTCCGACGTCGCCGGCTCTCGGGTGCGACCAGCGAGGTGGTCCCCGAGCTCGGCCCCTGGGCCGACGAGCTGTGGGACCGCGTCAAGGACGAGTACGCCGCGATCGCCGTCCGCGACGCGCGCACGCTGAACACGCTGATGCCGCCCGGCTGGGACCCCCACGAGTGGTCGGCGCCGATCCGCCTGCGCGTGTCGCGCGCAGACCGCACCCTCGGATGGATCGCGGTCAGCTCCGCGCAGATGCGAGGAGACGCACGGTTCGGGGAGCTGAACGTAGGTACTCTCGTAGACTACCTGGCACACCCGGACGACGCCGGAGAGGTGGTCGCGGCCGGGTTCGAGCATCTGCGCGAGCTCGGCGTCGACATCGTGATCGCGAACCAGTCGCACCCCGCCTGGCTTCGCGCCTTCGAGGACAACGGCTTCGTCCTGGTTCCCCATCGTCGCTTGTTCGCCGGCTCACCGGCCTTGCGTGAGGCGCTCGCGCCCTTCGAAGAGACGCGCCGAGGTCTCTTCCTCACCAACATGGACGGCCACGGCCCCATGGGCCTCTGAGCTCTCGTTCGACTCGTAGGAAGCACGCGCACATGCAGACCACCACCGCACCGCAGTCGGCGCTGCTCGCCGCGCAGCTCACGAAGGCGTCGCGCAAACAGTTCTGGGACGTCTACACGTACTTCGACTGGCCCGAGTCGCTGCCCGAGGACGCGTGGATGATCAGCCCGGAGCTGATCTCGATCCACGGCACCGAGACGTGGGAGCGCATGGACGAGGCGCAGCAGAAGCGCCTCAGCCTCTTCGAGATCGGCAACTTCTTCTCGCTGACGCTGCAGGGTGAGCGTCCTCTGGTCGCGGGCATGAGCGACCTTCTCTACTCGTCGAAGATGACGCCGGAGGCGACCGAGTACCTCCACCACTTCATCGACGAAGAGAACAAGCACATGATCATGTTCGGGGTCTTCTGCCGGAAGTACCTGGGCAAGGTCTACCCGGAGAAGAAGATCGCCCTGCCGCGCGAGTACGTGAAGGGCGAGGCCGAGGTGACCTTCTTCTGCAAGGTCATGGTCGTCGAGGAATTGGGCGACTACTACAACGTCGTCATGCAGCGGGACAAGCGCATCCACCCGCTCGTGCAGGAGATCAACTTCGTCCATCACCGCGACGAGGCGCGCCACCTCGGCTTCGGTCGCGAGTTCGCGAAGGAGCTCTGGGAGAAGCACTCGCCGAGCTGGTCGCCCGAGGTGCTGACGCGCTTCCGCAGCTGGCTGACCTCGTACGTGAAGGGCTCGTGGGCCGACTTCTACAACCCGTCGATGTACCGCGACGCGGGCATCACGCGGCAGAGCGGGCTCGGCGATCCCTACGAGCTGCGGCAGACCGCGCTCGCGCACCCGAAGTGCATCGAGCACCGCGAGCGGGCCAGCAAGAAGCTGATCACCTACTTCCTGCGCAACGGCATGCTGACGGAGCCGCCCCCGCTCTGAGTCGACAGGAGTGCTCGCCCGAACGAGTCTCGCCGAATTGATTTTGAAGGACGCGCGCGCGGCGCGACATTCACGAGCACGAAGATGGACGAACTCACGATCCGCAAGAACCTGAAGCGCTGGATCCTCGACCACAGCAAGGCGCAGGTGAAGGGTGAGCTCGGCGACGACACGCCGATCCTCGAGCAGGGAATCCTGTCGTCGCTCGACATCGTCGAGTTCGTTCTCTACATCGAGTCGCTGCGCGGCGAAGAGGTCGACACCGACGCGATCGAGCCCGACGTGTTCACCAGCGTCGACACGCTCTGGGTGGGGTTCTTCGCCGAGCTCTATCCGTCGCAGACCCAGCAGACCGCCTGAGGGCGAGCGCTCGAGCGCCCGCGCTTGAAACGGCGGAGGGGATCCTCCATCTAGAGCGCCTATGGAGAGCCCTCGCACGCTTCGCAGCTGTTTCCTGGCCTCGGCGGAGCGCTTCCCCGAGCGCCCCGCGCTGAGCGTCGAGGGACGGGAGATCACGTACCGCGAGCTCCGTGAGCGCGCCGCGCGCATCGCGGCGACGCTGGAGCGCGAGGTCCGCGACGGTCGCGTGCGCGAGGAGCACGCGCTCACGGCAGTGCTCGGGCATCGTCACGCGACCACGTTCGCGGCGATCCTCGGCGCGCTCTTCCGCGGGCACGGGTACGTGCCGCTCAACCCGGTGTTCCCGTCCGATCGAACGCGCACGATGCTCGAGCGCTCGGAGGCCCGCTGTGTCGTGGTCGACCAGGCCGGCCTCGGGACGCTCGGCGACGTGATCGACGGAGTCGATCGCCAGCTCGTGCTCTTGCTTCCGGACGCGGGCGACGACGTGATCACGGCGCTGCGCGCGCGCTTCCCGCAGCACCGCGTGCTCGGCGAGGGCGAGCTCGCGCCGGCGAGCGAGTGGTCGCCGGGTGAGGTCGATCCCGAGGCGATCGCGTACCTGCTCTTCACCTCGGGCTCGACCGGGATCCCGAAGGGCGTGATGGTCGCGCACCGGAACGTCGTCGCGTTCCTCGACGCGATGATGGAGCGCTACGCGCCCACGCCGGAGGATCGCTTCTCGCACACGTTCGATCTCACCTTCGATCTGTCGGTGTTCGATCTCTTCCTCGCGTGGTCCGCGGGCGCGTGCGTGTGCTGTCCGACGGCGCAGCAGAAGGCGTTCCCCGGCAAGTACGCGACCTCCGCCGCGATCACGATCTGGTTCTCGGTGCCGTCGACCGCGGTGCTGATGAACAAGCTGCGGATGCTCAAGGAGGGCGCGTATCCGAAGATGCGATACGCGCTCTTCTGCGGAGAGGCGCTGCCGGTCGAGATCACACAGCAGTTCGCGAAGGCGGCGCCGAACGCCATCCTCGAGAACCTCTACGGGCCGACCGAGCTGACGATCGCGTGCACGCTCTATCGGTGGGATCCCGAGCGCTCGCCGGCCGAGAGCGAGCTCGGCGTGGTGCCGATCGGGCAGCCCTATCCGGGCATGGACGTGCTCGTGTGCGACGAGCAGCAGCGCGAGGTGGCGCCGGGCGAGACCGGCGAGCTGCTGATGAGCGGCCCCCAGCTGACGCTCGGGTACTTCCGCGACGAGGAGAAGACGAAGGCCGCGTTCGTCGTGCCGCCCGGCAAGGAGCGCATCTACTACCGCACGGGCGATCGCGTGCGCCGCCCGACCTCGGGTGCGCCGCTCGTCTATCTCGGGCGCGTCGACAACCAGATCAAGATCCAGGGCTACCGCGTCGAGCTCGGTGAGATCGAGGCGGTGCTGCGCGAGGTCTCGGGCTCCGACGTGGCCATCGCGATCGGCTGGCCGAAGAACGCGAGCGGCGCCGATGGCATCGTCGGCTTCGTCGGGCTCGATCGCGCCGACGGCGCAGAGGGTGACGCCGACGCGATCCGCGCGACCGCGAGCGGCCGGCTCCCCTCGTACATGCAGCCGCGCGAGATCCGCTTCGTGCGCGAGTGGCCGCTCAACTCGAACGGCAAGGTTGACCGCAAGGTGCTCACCGCTTGGCTCGAGGACGGGCGGAGCTAAGTAGGGACTGGGGCTGGGCAATTCATGAGTGATCTGCGCTGGTTCGTGAAGAAGGCGGCCCGCGGCGGCGTCGCGCTCGGGACGTGGGGCTCGGGC
>JALYRN010000289.1 GCA_030855295.1 Myxococcota bacterium
TCAATCGCGCGCGGACGGAAGCGACCGGAGCGGGCGAGCCGATTTCTAGACAGCCCTCGTGCCCCCTCCCCTCAGCGCGGACAGTGCGCGAGCGTCATCGCGAACGGGTGGCCTTTGTCGTTGACGAAGTGCCGCCCGATCACCTCGCCATAGCCGGCGCGCGCGAGCGCGCGGGTCATCGCGTGCCAGTCCCAGCGATAGATGCGGCGCATCGTCGTCGACTCGAGCCGCGCGCCGCCGTCGGCGCTGCGCACGACGTAGAGCAGGTGCTCGTCGAGGTGACGCTCGGCGGGCGCCGCGACGCGCACGTGCGTCACCCGCCCGCCGTCGTCGGTCGGGTGATCCCAGGCGAGCTCGCGCGGCGCGATGCCGGCGCGATCCCACTCGAGGATGCGCAGGCCCGCGCCCTCCTCGGGCTCGGCGGGATCCGCGAAGAAGAACGCGAGCGCGCCGCCGGGCGCGAGCGCGGCGCGGAGCCCGACCAGCGCGCGATGCATCGCCTCCTCGTCCTCGATCCAGTGGATCGCGTCGTGGAAGATCAGATCGTAGCGCGCGGCGTGGTGGCGCCCGAGCTCCTCCCAGCGCGCGTCGAGCACCGGCACGTCCTGCAGCCCTGCGGCGCGGAGCGCTTCGCTCGTCGCGTCGCGCGCCTCGGCGCTGGCGTCACACGCCTCGACGCGGAACCCGAGCTCCGCGAGGTTGACGGTGTGATCGCCGAGCCCCGCCGTCGCGTCGAGCAGGCGCACGCCCTCGGCCGGGAAGAGCTCGCGCAGCGCGCGCTGGCTCGCGCGCTTCCACCGCCGGAAGTCGACGGGGTCGTGGCGGCGATGCAGCCGCTCGTGTCGCCAGAAGAGATCCCAGTCGGTCTCGCTCACCACCGCAGGCCGCTCTCCGGGCGCGACGCGAGGACGCGCCGTACTTCCTTCGCGACCGGGGTCAGGCCACGCGCGGCGGACGCGGTGTCGACCAGGTCGCCCTCGAGCTTCCAGAGGAACGCGGCGGCGTAGCCCTCGACGTCGGCGTTGTAGAGGTAGTTCCGGAGCGCGAGCGGATCGTCGTCCTCCTGCTTCGCGACCCCGCACTCGCCGGCGATCAGTGGGATCGCGTCGCGCGCGATCGCCGGATCACCGACGTACGTCGCGAGATCGCTGCGCGACGGAAGGCCGCCGTGCGGGTGGTACATGTGGATGTCGATCGCGGTCAGCCCGGCGCCGCTGCGCCAGAGGTCGGGCAGGAACACGTGCCCGGTGCCTGCCGTGACGAGGAGGTCGCCCTTCTCCGCGAGCACGGCGGCGCGCGCCTGCGCGATCGACGCGCCGAGCACGTCCCAGCCGATCGACGGCGCGCTCTGATCCTCGCGCGCATCGCGGCAGCTCTCGGTCACGATCTCCGGCTCGTTGACGATCTCGAGGCCGACGAGCACGCCAGGATCGAGCGCACGCGCGATCGGTGCCGCGACCTTCTCGGCGAAGCGCGCGGCCTGGGCGGCGTCCTCGAGGATCGAGCGGGTGATCGGATCGCCGTCGCGCGCCGCTGCGTTCGCGTCGAGCAGCCCCCAGTAGATGCGCACGCCCGCGACGCGCGCGCCTTCCTCGAGGAGGCGGATCGACTCGAGCAAGCGCGGGTGCGGCCCCTCGATCCGTCCGTCGCCGTCGACCAGAAGCCCTTCGCCGCCCTCGCAGAGCCACACACGCACCGCCTCGAAGCCGAGCTGCTTCGCCTCGAGCAGCGGGCGATAGGCGCGCATCAGGTGAAAATCACAGGGCCAGTCGGGATGGCGCGCCGATGGAGCGAGATCGTGCCCGTACGAGCCGTAGAAGTACGGCAGGTTCACCCCGAGGAGACAGCGCATCGGGCGTCACCTACCACGGCGTCTCGGGGGCTGTCTCGCGCGCCGGACTGTGGCACTGTCGCAGACCGCGACTCCGGGCCCACGGCCGGAGGACCCGCAGAAGAGGAGCGACGGCGACGTGAAGGCGACGGTGGTCATCCCGACCTACAAGCGCAGCCATCGCCTGCGGCAGCTCCTCGCGTGCCTCGAGTCGCAGCGCGGCGGCTCGCTCGCGCAGGTGATCGTGTGCGACGACGGCTCGCCCGACGACACCGAGGAGGTGGCGCGCTCGTTCGGCGGGCGGCTCCCACTGCTCTACTGCCGTCAGGACGATCTCGGGTTCCGCGCGGGGCAGGCGCGCAACCTGGGGATCGAGCGCGCCGAGGGTGACGTGCTGATCTTCGTCGACGACGACGTGCTGGTCGCGGACGACTTCGTGGTCGAGCACGTGCGCGCGCACCTCGAGCAGACGACGCCGGCGATCGTGATCGGGTATCGGCACCGCGCGTTCGAGGCGCCTGCCGCGCAGCCGACGCTCGAGGAGATCGCGCGCGGTGAGCCGGACGATCGCGTGGCGGTGCTCGGCTCGGATGGAACGCCGGTGCGCGATCATCCGCGGCCCTGGGTGTACGTCTACTCGTGCAACTTCTCGGTCCGCGCGGGCGTGCCGGACCTGTGGTTCGACGAGGGCTTCCATGGCTGGGGCATGGAGGACATCGAGCTCGGGTACCGGCTGCACCAGCGCGCGGGCATGCCGATCGTCGCCGCGCCGCGGGCGCGCGTGCTGCACGTCGAGGACGTCCAGCCGCGCGATCCGTTCCGCTGCGAGGAGCGGAGCCTGCCGCCGCGCTACGACACCTACGTGCGCAACGCGGTCTTCTTCATGGACCGACATGCGGACGATCGCGACGTCGCGGAGTGGGTGCGCAGCGACATCCGCTGGTACGTGCGCGACGAGGCGACCGGGCACTGGGTGAAGAACGGCATCGCGAACGACGTCGACGAGGTGATCGCGAAGTGCCGCGCCGAGCTGGTGAAGCTCCGCGCGGAGCTGGCCGAGCACACGGTGAGAGTGAGGCCCGCGCCCGGGTACGGGTGGGGAGCGGCGGTGACGCCCTCCGAGAAAGAACGCAACGCATGAGCCTTCGTCTGGACGTCCTCCGCCCGATCCCGGAACACCTCCGCCCGCTTCCGGCACACGACGCGCTCGAGCGACCGCTCGACGAGCTCGCGGTCGAGCTCACCGTGTACTGCAACCTCAAGTGCAAGATGTGCAGCGTCTGGGAGCTGCGCGAGCACGGCGTGCCCTTCGACGTCGCGAAGAAGATGCTCGAGCAGGCGCGCGCGCTCGGGGCGCACAAGTTCACGCCGTGCGGCGCCGAGAGCTTCATGCGCAAGGACTTCCTCGACCTGGTCGAGATCGCGCACGCGCTCGGGTACCGCACCCAGGACATCGTGACCAACGGCACGATGATCACCGACGAGCACCTCGATCGGCTGCAGGCGTGTCCGTCGGTGTACCTGCACATCTCGATCGACGGGCCGCGCGAGGTGCACGACGACCTGCGCGGCGAGGGCAACTACGACAAGTCGGTCGAGACCGCGCGCAAGTGCGTCGAGCGCGGCATCCGCATCGGGCTCAGCGGCGTGCTGATGCGCGAGACGCTGAAGCACGCGCACCACCTGCTCGAGCTCGCGGCGGAGCTGAAGATCGGTGAGGTCTCGTTCCAGCCCTTCCAGGAAGAGATCAGCGGGCCGAACAAGGAGATCCCGCGCTTCACGCTGCTGCGCACGCCCAAGACGCGCATCGAGCAGAGCCTCCGCGAGATCTCGGCGCACGCGAAGGAGCTCGGCGTCACGATCTTCACCGAGTCGATGTTCGGCGTGATCCCCGACTACCTCGCGACCGGCAAGCGGCCGATCCCGCCGGGCGGGTGCTACCTGCCGAGCAAGTTCCTGCTCGTCGACTTCCGGGGCGACGTCTACCCGTGCTTCTTCATGCGCACCGACGACGACCGCATGGGGAACGTGCTGAAGGACGAGATCCCCGACATCTGGCACTCGATGCACCACAAGCAGCTGCAGATGCTCGCGCTGACCGAGCGCTGCCCGGGCTGCCTCGCGGCGTGCTCCGACGTCGACAGCTTCCAGGGCAAAGAGAGCGCCGAGGTCGTCTACGCCGCGCCCAAGGGGCACGCCGCCGTAGACATGGCCGAGGGCGCGGAATGAGGCCGGTAGTCACCGTCGCGGAGGGACCGACATCGGTGCAGGCGACGCGCAAGCGCGCGTGCAGCCGCTGCGAGACCGACGTCGTGCACACGATGAGCGGGCGCGAGGCGATCGAGTGGGAGCCCTGCGCGAAGTGCGGCGAGGCGAACGCGTTCACCAGCTACGAGCGCATGGACATCGCGCTCAGCGAGTACTGCAACCTCACGTGTCAGATGTGCCGCCGTCCGTCGGAGGCGCTCTTCATGGACGAGGAGCTCTGCAAGAAGGCCGTCACCGAGGCGGCCGAGCTCGGCATCCCGGTCGTCAGCTTCTCGGGGGGCGAGCCCTTCGTGCACCCGGCGATCCACCGCCTGCTCGAGCACTCGTTCGCGACCGGGGTGCGCGTGCAGATGGTGTCGAACGGCACGATCATCAAGGAGGACAAGCTCGACTTCCTGTCGCAGCTCGACTGCCTGACGATCAGCGTCGACGGCACCGAGGCGGTCCACGATCACATCCGTCAGCGCAAGGGCACCTGGGCGCGGACCATGCGCACGCTGGGCTGGCTCTCGAAGAGCAAGATCCAGTGGGGCACCAACACCGTCATGCAGCGGGACAACTTCGCCTGTCTCTACGACAGCTGGAAGACCATCCGCGACATCGGCGGCGCGAAGTACGCCTACTGCGGCTTCAGCCACGTCGAGGTGGTGCCCGAGACCGCGCACCTGCAGCTGACGCCCGAGCAGGAGAAGATCGCGTACGACCAGCTCGTGCGCATCGAGCGCGAGTGCAAGGAGACCAACACCTGGTTCAACGAGCGCGAGCTCTTGCTGAACCACTTCGAGATGTACTCCCGCAAGGACTTCCGGTACCGCCCCAGCGACGGCTGCAAGATCCCGCAGAAGTTCATCGGCTTCTCGGATCACGGCTTCTATCTCTGCTGGCACCAGGGCCGGAACATCAAGGCCGGCTCGCTGGTCGAGGCGCTCTCGAGCGACCTCGCGAGAGAGATCGTCGCCGAGGGCCTCGGCAAGAAGTGCGTCGCGTGCAACGGCTTCAACTACGCGTGGGACGCCGAGTGGAACCGCGGCATGGTCGCGAGCGCGCTCGCGGGCCCGAGCGTCGCGGGCAACGTCGAGCGCGGCGTCATCTCGCTGCGCGTCCCCGAGCGCATGAAGAAGATCGGCGGCGGAACGAGCGGCAACACGATCGAGATCCACGACGACGCGTGAGCCGGGAGGCGATCAGCTCGCCCGCTCCGCGCCCTTCCGTCCGCGCGCGAAGCGCGCGCTCCCGTGCGGTCGCTCCGGGGCGAGCACTCCTGTCGACTCACGCTTCGACGTCGAGCTTCGTGACCTCGTCGATCTCGATCCCGGCGTCGCGCAGGCGCGCCTCGCACGCGCGGATCGCGACGTCGTCGCCCGGGCCGATCACGAGGTGCGCGCTGCGGTGCACGCCGGCCTCGCGCAGCGCCTCCATGCCGAGCGCGAAGCGGGTCCACGTGCCCTCGCCGAGCAGGGCCTCGTGGCGCTCGGCGTCGCCGCCGAGCACCAGCACCGTGACGTGATCGAGGCCGAGCGCGCGGGCGTCGCTCGCGAGCGATCCGTCGGCGAAGGGATGTCCCATCGTCTGCATGCCGACCTTCATCCCGCGGCGCTTCGCCTCGCGCAGGATGGGCAGGAAGCCGGGATGCTCGGCGGGCTCGCCGCCGCAGAGCCAGAGCCGGCGGGCGCCCACCTTCGCGGCGTACTCGATCCGATCGAGCAGCTCCTCGGTCGGCACGCCGCCCGGCTGCACGCGGTGCAGCGCGGCGTGGAACGGCGGGCGCAGGCTGGAGGCGCCGCCGAATTCGATGCCGACGGTGTCGGGGCGGCCGCACGTCTCGGCGATGTCGGCGAGGGTCCGTTCGACGTACCCGGCGATCGCGGGATCGCTCGCGTGGCGCGCGCGCAGGGTCCCGAGGTTCAGGAGGTAGCCCTCGAAGTCCTCCGGTGAGGGAGTCGCTCGTCGGAAGGGATTGCGCGGCGCCGGCTCGCTCGGATCGACGAGGTGGTAGCCCAGCGCGAAGCGCGAGAACACGAAGCGCGCGCTCGCGTGGTGCAGGCGCACGCCGAGATCGACGTCCTCGAGGCCCCAGCCCTCGAACACGTCGGGGAACGCGCCGACCTCGTCGAAGAGCGCGCGCGGCAGCGAGAGGTTGCCGGTGTAGCAGAGCGTCCATGGCGCGCCGATCCAGTCGACGTTGTCGAGCACCGCGCGCGCGACCGGCTCACGCTGTCGATCGGGGATCACGGGGACGCGCTCGATCGGATCGGCGCCGCGCACCGCCTCGAGCGTGTGCACGTGCCCGAGGTCGTGCAGGTTGTAGCCGCTCAGGTAGCCGAGCACGACGCTGCGCTCCCAGCGGCGATGCACCCAGTCGAGCGCCCAGAGGTAGTCGCCGCCGACCGCGACGTCGGCGTCGAGGAACGCGAGGATCGGAAAGCGCGCCTCGCGCGCGCCGCGGGTCCGCGCCTGCCCCGCGCGGAACCGGTCGCCCGCGGCGGCGCTCGCGATCAGACGGAACCGAGGATCGTCGGGGATCACCGCGCGGAGATCCTCGTGCGAGCCGTCGTCGACGACGATCACCTCGTGGAGCTCGTGCGGATAGCTCTGCGCCTCGAGGCGCGAGAGGACCTCACGCAGGATCGGCGTGCGATCACACGCCGGCACCACGATGCTGATGCCGAGCGGCTCGCCCTCGGCGGCGCGCACCAGCCGGTGCGCCTCCATGCCGTCGACGCGCGGAATCGAGAAGAGCTCGCCATCCCACGCGCAGTCGTCGCGCACCGTGAGCGCGGCTGCGAAGCCCGCGGCGCGCACCGCGTCGCGCGCGATCTGCGGATCTTCGCCGTAGGGATACGCGAACAGCGCCGGCGCCTCGCCGAGCTCGCGCGCGATCGTCTCGCGCGAGCGCGCGCACTCGTCCTCGAGGCGCGCGGCGTGCGCGGCCGCGTCCTCTTCGTAGAGCGCCCAGCTCATGCGCGGGTGCGTCACCGAGTGCGCGCCGATCGTCCAGCCGAGCTCGCGCAGGCGGCGGAGCTCGTCCCAGTCGAGCCACTCGTGGCCGGTCCCGATCCACGCGGTCGCGACGAAGAGCGTGGCCGGCACCTCGAGCTCGCGCAGCACCGGCGCGGCGAGCTCGAGCACCGAGCGGTGTGCATCGTCGAAGGAGATCGTGAAGTGCGCTTCGCTCGGCCTCGCGTCGCCGACATACGCGCTCAGCGCCGCGGCCGTGCGGCCCGCCGCGCGCTCGGCGACGACGATGTCGCGCAGCTGCTCGGGCGTGATCGCGAGCCGGCGCTCGCCGGCGGTGCGCGAGAGATAGTGCAGGCAGAGGTTTCGGGCGGTGAGGGGCACGAAGACGGCGCAGTGTAGAGGCTGTCTGGAAATCGGCTCGCCCGCTCCGGGACCTTCCGTCCGCGCGCGCGGCCCGCGCTTCCGTCCGGTCCCTCCGGGGCGAGCACTCCTGCTGGCTCAGAGGCTGTCTGGAATCGGCTCGCCCGCTCCGGGACCTTCCGTCCGCGCGCGCGGCCCGCGCTTCCGTCCGGTCCCTCCGGGGCGAGCACTCCTGCTGGCTCAGAGGCTGTCTGGAATCGGCTCGCCCGCTCCGGGACCTTCCGTCCGCGCGCGCGGCCCGCGCTTCCGTCCGGTCCCTCCGGGGCGAGCACTCCTGCTGGC
>JALYRN010000290.1 GCA_030855295.1 Myxococcota bacterium
CGCCCGAGGGCGAGGGCGATCCGAGCGGCAGCGCGGGCGGGACCGCAATCGCTCCGCCGCGTCCCGTCGTCGCGGTCGCACCGGCGCCTGCTCCTGCGCCGCGGCCGCGCGGCCCGGTGCGCGTGATCGAGGGCACCACGCCGCCGCAGTTCGATCGCGCGGAGCTCGCGCGCAACTTCGAGATTCCCTCGGAGGTCCGCAGCGCCGGGATCGCGCGCATCACCGTGGTGGTGCGAGTCACCGTGGGCGAGGACGGCAGCATCCGGCGAGTCGACGTCCTGCGCGGACATCCGCTGATCCCGAACGAGAACATCGTCCGCGCGGTCGAGCGCTCCCACGCGACGCCGGCGCGCATGGGAGACGGCACCGCCTACGCGGTCGTCCACACCCTGCCGATCACGCTGGCAGTGACGATCTGAGTCCGCCCGAACAACGACGCTCCTTCATCGAGGCTGCACAATGAACATCAATCTGCTCGAGCTCTGGTCGGAGATGGGGATTCCCGTCAAGGTCGTCGTGATCGTCCTGACGCTGCAGGCGGTGGCGAGCATCGCAGTCGCGATCGATCGCCTCATCCTCCTCGCCCGCTCGACGATGGCGTCGCGCGCGTTCGCGAAGAAGGCGGCGCCGCTGGTGGATCGCGGCGACTGGGCGGGGCTCTTCGACGCGGCCGCCAGCGCGAAGGGCTCGCACCTCGCGCTCCTGATCTTCACGGGCACCAAGGTCTTCCTCGATCGCGACCGCGCCGGCGACTCGGCCGAGCGCGCCGCCGAGCTCGCGCGGCGCGCGATCGAGCGCAAGGGCGAGTCGGTCTCCGACGAGCTCAACCGCGGCCTGAACGTGCTCGCATCGACCGGCTCGACCGCTCCCTTCGTCGGTCTGCTCGGCACGGTGCTCGGCATCCTCAACGCGTTCCAGATGATCGCGGCGAGCGGCTCGGGCGGCATCGGCACCATCGGCGCGTCGATCGGCGAGGCGCTGATCGTGACGGGCTACGGCCTCGCGGTCGCGATCCCGACCGTGCTGGTGTTCAACTGGATCACCGGTCGCATCTCGCGCTTCGAGATGGGGCTGACGAACGCCGGCAGCGAGCTCGCCGATCGGCTCGAGTGCTCGGACGCGCCCTCGGCTCCGGCGACGCGCGAGCGCGACGAGGTCGCGACCGGCTCCGAGGAGCTCCAGGCCGTCTCGGCCTGAGCCCACCGACGATCACGGAGACGAGGAGCAGCACCATGAAGCGTTTCGGAGGAAAGCGGGCGAAGCCCTCGCCGTCGATGAACGTGACGCCGCTGGTCGACGTCGTGCTCGTGCTCCTGATCATCTTCATGGTCGTGCTCCCGAGCATGGAGAACGACGCCCCGGTCGAGCTGCCGAACATCTTCCACGTCGACGAGGACCCTCGCGGCCGCACCGACCCGGTGACGGTCTCGATCACCGCGGACGCGCGGCTCTTCCTCGAGCAGGAGACGCTGCCGCGGGAGACCATCGAGCAGCGCCTGCGTGCGATCCACGAGGCCGAGCCGCTGCGCCGCGTGATCCTGCGCGGCGACTCCTCGCTCCGCTACGAAGAGGTCCGCGACGTGTTCCGGCTCTGCCAGGGCATCGGCTTTCCCGGCGTGTCGCTCCGCGTCGGCGAGCGCGGCGACGGCGCGGAAGGGGAGGGCTGAGCGATGGCCTTCGAGGTCTCCTCCGGGAAGGGCAAGAAGAAGGGCCGCAGCAAGCCCGACATGAACGTCACGCCGCTCGTCGACGTGGTGCTCGTGCTCCTGATCATCTTCATGGTGATCACGCCGATGCTGGCGAAGCAGTTCTGGATCCACCTCCCCACCGATCCCGAAGAAGAAGCCTCGCGTCCGCCGCCGTCTCCCGACGACGGCCCGGTCGTCGTCACCGTCGACGCCGAGGGCGCGATCCGCATCAACCGCGACGTGGTCGAGCTCGCCGTGTTCGAGCCGCGCCTCCGGCGTGTGCTCGCGGCGCGCGGTGATCGCACCGTGTTCTTCGACGCCGAGAGTGACGCGCCCTACGGCCGCGCCGTCGAGGTCCTCGACCGCGCGCGCGGCGCGGGCGCCACCACGATCGCGGTCTCGACCGAGCCTCTCGCCGACGCTCGCTGAGCGCGGCCTCTCCAGTCTCATCTCCTCTTCCTCGAGGTTCCGATGCGCGCGCTCCCGAGCCCGACGCTCCGCCTGAGCTCCGTCCTCTGCCTCACGACGACGCTCTGCGTCGCGGGTCTCGCCCGCGCGCAGACCGCGCCGGAGGCGTCCGACGCCGCCGCCGAGGAAGCGATCGACGACGCCACGCAGGCCGAGATCGACGCCGCCGCCCAGGCCGAGATCGACGCCGCCCTCGCCGAGGACGCCCCGCACTGCAGCGGCACCGGCGTCGAGGGCGTGGTCCGCGACGCGCAGACCCGCGAGACCATGATCGAAGCGCCGGTGATCGTCATCGGCCGCGGCCGCCGCGTCCTGACCGACTACGACGGTCGCTTCGCGGTCGACCTCCCGCCCGGCACCTACTCGCTCCGCTCGTACTACGACCTCTACCAGCCCACCCGGGTCGACGACATCGTCGTCACCCGCGGCGAGTGCACCCAGGTCGAGCTCGAGCTCGGCGCCGAGACGAGCACCGGCGAAGAGATCGTCATCGAGGTCCGCGCCGAGGCCGGCACCTCCGCGTCGCAGATCCGCATGCGCCGCGAGTCGACCGCGGTGCAGGACTCGGTCTCGAGCGAGGAGATGCGCCGCGCTCCCGACTCGAGCGCGAGCGACGCGGTGCGCCGCACCGTCGGCGTCGTCACGCGCGACGACTACGTCTACGTGCGCGGCCTCGGCGGACGCTACGTCGTGACGACGCTCAACGGCGTTGCGCTCCCGAACACCGATCCGGACGTTCCCGGCGTCCAGCTCGACATCTTCCCGAGCGGGATCCTCGACGCGCTGACGATCCGGAAGACCTTCACCGCGGAAGTGCCCGGCGACTGGGCCGGTGGTCTCGTCGACGTGTCGACCCAGAGCTTCCCTTCGGAGTTCCAGCTCCGCTTCGGGGTCGGGCTCGGCGTCAACACCGGCACGTCGTTCCAGCGGACCCTCGGCTACCGCGGCGGGTCGACCGACTTCCTCGGGTTCGACGACGGCACGCGCAGCCTGCCGGAGGGCGCGCGCGACGTGCGCGTCAGCGAGCTCGGTCCGGAGGAGCGCGACGCGCTTTCCCTCGAGTTCCCGAACCGCTGGGGGCTCTCGAACCGCACCGCGTGGCCGAACCTGTCGCTCTCTTTCAGCATGGGCGACACGCTCGACGTGGACGGTCACCTGGTCGGCTATCTCGTGATGGTCGGATACCGCTATTCCGAGCGGCCGGTCCCGGATCTCGTGCAGTCTCTCCGGCTCGAGGGCGAGGGCGACGACCAGCGCGTCACGGTGCGAGAGTCGCTGCAGCAGGACGGCGTCGAGCTGCAGGCGCAGCTGAGCGCGCTGGCAACTGGCACCGTCGAAGTGGTGGACGGAAATCAGCTGACGCTGACGGGTCTCTTCAGTCAGAACGCCGAGGACTTCACCGGTCGCCTCACCGGACGCAGCGAGTCCGTCGGGTTCGACATCGACGCTCGACGACAGTCGTGGCTGCAGCGCACGCTGCTCTACGGCCAGCTCCTCGGCGAGCACACCGATCTGCCGGGACGCGCGCGCTTCGACTGGCAGCTCAACGCGAGCTACGGCGATCGCCTCCAGCCCGATCTCCGCGATCTGCAGTACGTCGTGATCGACGGCACTCGCACGTGGACGCCCGGCCCGACCAGCGGCACGCGCTTCTACTCGGATCTCGACGACGTCACGTACGGCGGCGGCGCGAACCTGCTCCTGCCGATCGACACGCTGACGATGCGTCTCGGCGGTCTGCTGCGCCAGACCGACCGCGACCTGAGCGTCCGCCGGTTCGGCTGGAACACACGGCCCGGCTCCGATGGAAGTGGCACCATGCTGCCGCCCGATCAGCTCTTCTCGCCGGAGCAGATCAACGTCTACACGCGCCTCCGCGAGTTGTCGCGCGACGACGACAGCTACACCGCGACGCAGTCGCTGTATGCCGGATACGTGTCGGGAGAGTGGCGGCCCTGGCAGCCCCTCCGGCTCGTCGCGGGCGTGCGCACGGAGGGCTACCGCCAGGTGGTCGAGTCGGCGCCTCCGGTCGGCGGTTCGACTTCGATGGTCGAGGGCACGCGGCGGACCGACGTGGACGTGCTCCCGAGCGGTGGTGTCATCGTGGAGATCGCGTCCGACATGTTCGTTCGCGCGTCGTACGGAGGCACCGTCGCTCGCCCCCAGGTCCGCGAGCTCGCGCCCTTCGTGTTCGTCGACTTCGTCCGCCGCCGCACGATCACCGGCAATCCCGACCTCGAGCGCACGTACATCCACAACTTCGATCTGCGATGGGAGTGGTTTCCTTCGTCGACTGACGTGCTCGCCGTGTCGGGGTTCGCCAAGGTCTTCGAGAGCCCGATCGAGCAGACGATCGCGTCGAGCGGCGGCGATCTCTCCTTCCAGAACATCGACGGCGCGGAGAACTACGGCGTCGAGGTCGAGGTCCGGTCGCACTTCGGTCACTTCGTGCAGGGGATGGACTGGCTCACGCTCGGCGGGAACGTCTCGTTCGTGTACTCGCGCGCGCGCCTGTCGGACGATCAGCGGCTCCAGGCGACGAGCGACGAGCGCCCGCTCGCCGGACAGCCGCCGTACATCGTCAACGTGCAACTCGGAATTGCCCCTCCCGACACCAATCTGACGTTCGGCGTGTACTACAACGTCTTCGGCCCGCGGCTCGAGGACGTGGGGCGGCTCGGGCTTCCGGATGCGTATCTGGATCCGTTCCATTCACTCGACGTGACTGCGTCGTGGGAGCCCGATCCGCACGTGCGGATCCGGCTGTCGGCCACCAACGTCCTGTTCCAGCGGCGCGAGCTCCGACAGGGAGACTTCGTGGTGCTGGGGTACGACCCCGGGACGCAGTTCGCGGTCTCCTTCGGATACTCGTACTGATTGACATGCATGGCCGCGAGAAGCGCGGCCTCACGAGAGGCAACGACATGAAGAGCTCGAGTCGAATCGCGATCGCGTGGCTGCTGATGGGCGGAGTGGTAGCGGCCAGCACCGGGTGCGGAGAGCCGGATCCCATCGATCCGCCCGTCGATGCGGGGCGCGATTCCGGCGGTGACCTGCCGGACGCGGAGACGCCCGACGCGCAGACGCCCGACGCGGAGACGCCCGACGCGCAGACGCCGGACGGGGGCACCGAGCCCACGTACTGCCCGACGCTCCCGACCGCGGGTGCACCGCCCACCTGTCCCGCGACCCCCACCGAGATCACCGTCACGGGCGACATCACCGGCACGACGTGGTCGTGTGACAACGTCTACCGCCTCACCGGCAACGTGTTCGTCACCTCCGGCACGCTGACCATCTCCGCGGGGACGCGGATCATCGCCGACGACGCCGGCGCGCTCATCGTCACGCCGGGCGCTCGCATCGACGCGCAGGGGCACCCCTCGGCGCCGATCGTGTTCACCTCGTCCCGCGCGGTCGGCGATCGCGCACGCGGTGACTGGGGCGGCATCGTGCTGCTCGGCGACGCGCCGATCAACGTGACCGGCGGCACCGACAACATCGAGGGCATCGAGGCCTCGGAGACGCGCGGCGTGTACGGCGGCACCGACGCCGCGCACGACTGCGGCACGATGCGCTACGTCCGGATCGAGTTCGCCGGTCGCGTGCTCGGCACCGACAACGAGCTCAACGGTCTCACGCTGGGAGGCTGCGGCTCCGCGACGGAGATCGAGATGGTGCAGATGCACCGGGGCCTCGACGATGCCTTCGAGATGTTCGGCGGCTCGCCGGCGCTGCGCTTCGTGGTCGCGAGCGGCATGGATGACGACGGCCTCGACTGGGACCAGGGCTACGTCGGCAGCATCCAGTTCGCGATCCTGCATCGCTATGCAGACTCGGGCAGCTCGGACCCGAACGGCATCGAGGCCGACAACCTCAACGCCAACAACGACGCGACGCCGCGCTCGAACCCGACCGTCTTCAACCTCACCGTGCTGACGACCGACACGACGCGCGCGAACCAGGTCGGAATGGTCCTGCGCCGCGGCACCTACGGCTCGCTCGGCAACGTGCTCGTGCAGGGCTTCCCCCTCGGCGTCGACGTCCGTGACGCGGCCGGCGAGGCCGCGGCGGGCGACGAGCTGAGCCTCGAGAACAGCATCTTCTTCATGAACACCGCGGACGCGACGGCAGCATCGCCCGAGGCCACCGCGTTCATGGCCGCTGCTGCGATGAACCGCTTCGGCACCGATCCGATGCTGACGTCGACCTCGGAGTCGACCCCGAACTACGTCCCCGCGGCTGGGTCGCCGGTGCTCACCGGCGCCGCGACGCCGCCGGCCGCGCTCGACACCGCTGTCGAGTACGTCGGCGCCCTCGCACCCGGCTGCCCCGACTGGACCGCAGGCTGGACCGCGTACCCGGTCGAGTGATCGCGCTCTGCTGATCCCGACGAAGCCCTCGCGAGGACTGCCTCGCGAGGGCTTCGTCGTCCGTCGCGCGAGCTCAGCCGAGCATCGTGCGGAGGACGTCGCGGGCTTCGATCTGGCCGCGAGTGAAGCGGGTGCCGTTGCGCTCGAAGTCGAGGAGGCCGGCGTCGGCGCCGGCGCTCATCTCGGCGTAGAGCGAGGCGAGATCGGCGGTGAGGCCGGCCAGCTGGAGCGCGGGGACGATGCCTTCGCGGGGGACGTGGGCGGTCTTGATCTCGCGGCCGAGCAGGGTGCTCAGCTCGGCGGCGAGCTCGTCGTACGAGAGCTCGCGGGGGCCTGCGAGCTCGACGATCGCGGCGCGGCCCTCGGCCGGGCCCTCGAGCAGGGCCTTCGCGCCGGCCTCGCCGATGTCGCGCGTGGCGATCATCGCGATGCGCTTGGTCGGGTCGAAGGTGCTCGGCAGGATGCCCTGCGAGGTGACGGCGCCCAGCGACGCGCCGACGTTCTCGACGAAGTACGCGGGGCGCAGCCACGTGAAGCGCGTGGTCGCGATGCGGCCGAGCGCGCGCTCGGCGCGGCCGACCGTGACGATCGGGCCGGTGCCGGCGTCGTGCTGCGCGCCGACCGACGACAGGAACACGACGTGCGGGATCTTCGCGCGCTCGATCGCGCGGCCGAGCGTGGCCGTCATCCGGGCCTTGTCGCCGACGTTGTCCGTCGACGCGTAGTCCGGCGGGAGCAGCAGGAACGCGCCCTCCGCGCCCTCGAGCGCCATCGCCGTCGCGGCCTCGTCGTCGAGCGACGCGATCGCGATCTCGGCCCCCTTCGCGCGCCAGGGCGCGCCCTTCTCCTCGCTGCGGACGATCACCCGCACCGATCGACCTGCCGCGAGCAGGCGCTCCGCGACGACCGCGCCCACGTGACCCGTGACTCCTGCGATGACGAACATGGCTCGCTCCTTCTTCGGGGCCGGCCCTCTCGGCCGCACCCTCGACCTCCGTTCTGGCGCCTGGCCTACCATGCGTCGCATCGATGCTATGGATGTGTGAGATGCACGAGACGAATCTCGCGGCGGTCGACCTGAACCTGCTGGTCGCCCTCGATGCGCTGCTCGAGGAGCGCAGCGTCACGCGCGCGGCGCGGCGGCTCGGGCTCAGCCAGCCGGCGGCCAGTCACGCGCTGGCGCGCCTGCGCGAGCTCGCGGGCGATCCGCTCCTGGTGCGCAGC
>JALYRN010001180.1 GCA_030855295.1 Myxococcota bacterium
GCGCCGCCGCAGCGTCCGCGGCGCGCCGACGCGCGAGACCGCGCCACATCACGAGCCCGACCGCGAGCGCCACGACCGGAAGCGCGAGGACCGCCAGGATCGCCGCGATCACGACCAGCTCTGCGATGCCCATCGTCGCCACGTAGCGACCTTCCGCCGCGCGCGCGAGCGCGTCAACCGCCGGATCGACGCCGAGCGCGGCGCTGCGCTCGGCGAAGCTCCGCGAGCGGCCTGTCGTGGAGTGACACCGCGCGACGCGCCTCGGCCGGAGGTGCTCACCCGGCGTCCCCGAACGTGTCCTGTCGCGCGGCGCGGTCGTGCGTCACGTACTCGGGATGACGAGACCGACGACGATCCTGGGGCTCCTCGTGCGTCTCGCGTCGATGCGACGGCGCGGCGTGGTGGTGGGAGGGGTCGCGCTGCTCGCGGTCGCGTGCTCGCTCGGGCGCTGCGCGCGCGCGCCCGAGATGGCGATCGTCACGTTCAACATCGAGAATTTCCCGCGCGACGAGCGGCAGATCGAGGGCGCGTTCGCGACGCTGCGTGCGCTCGACGTGCCGGTGGTCGCGGTGCAGGAGCTGATCGACCCGGCGCGCTTCGAACGCGAGGCGCAGGCGCGGCTCGGAGAGGAATTCGAGCTCGTGGTCAGCCCGGTCGGTCCGGTGCGGCGGCTCGGTGTGCTGTTCGACGGTGACGCATACGCCCTCTCGTGGGCCCGCGCGCACGACGCCACGCGGCTGCGTCCGAACGATCGCCACGTGCTCGAGGTGCGGCTCGCGCCACACGACGGCGGTCGCGCGCTGCGCGTCCTGGTGGTGCACCTCGCGGCCGGAGGCGAGTCGGAGGCGCTGCGCGCCGAGCAGCTGCGGCTGCTGCTACCGATCGTGCGCGACGCCGCGGCGTCGGCCGACGAGCTCGTGCTGCTCGGCGACTTCAACTCGACCGGGCTCCCCGATCGAGCGCGCCTCGCGGCGCTGGCGCGCGACACCGGGCTCACGTGGGCGAGCGAGGGGCTCGCATGCACGAGCTACTGGGATCGCCTCGATGGATGCGTGGGCTCGGCCCTCGATCACGTCTTCGTGCGCGCGGCGCCGCGCGCGATCGCGGCGCGCGGACCGTGCGAGGAATTCGGATGCGACCGGCGCGATCAGTGCCCCGCGTTCCACCGCGAGGTCAGCGATCACTGCCCGATCACGGCGACGCTCGCGCCGTGAGCCGAGCGCGCTCGCGCGTCAGCCGTGGAAGACACGCGACGCGCGGACGCGGCCGGACTCGACGTCGAACGCCTCGGCGACCGGCATCGGCGGCTCCCCATCGGCGTGGCGAACGTACTCGAGCACCACGCGCTCCGCGCTCGCGGTGAGCGCGGTCTCCTCGTAGCGCAGCCCCGGCGTTCGCCCGATCGCACCGCGCCACCACGCGGCGATCGCCTCGCGCCCGACCAGGCGGCCGCCGGTGTCGGGATGGAGCGCCCGGATCTTGGGCGACGTGTGCGTCGCATCGGGGTGATAGAGCGCGACCAGCGCGTCGACGTCGTACGCGTTGAACGCTCGCATCCACTCGCGCGCCAGCCGCGCGCTCCGCTCGATCTCGCTCACGCCGTTCACCTCCGCGCGAGCGTAGCGCCGGGCGCGGGTCGCCGGCGAGCCGCAGCGAGCTCGTCGTGCGCATCCCGGCGCCGATCGGTCGGAACCCAAGCCAGGGCGCGTTGTCGGTGTAGGCAGTAGAGACGAGGTGCTCGATGGCTCGTTGGCCGCTCGCAGTCGCGCTGTTCCCGGTGATGTCGCTGGTGTGCTCCTGCGCCGCACCCGATGCGGAGGAGAGCGCGCTGCTCTTGCTCGATGAAGAGGCGCGCGAAGCGGGGATCGCGATCGAGGTCGCAGGCGAGCCGATCGAGAGCGGGCTGCCGGTCGCGGTGCCGAGCGACGACGAGGCGTACGTCGTGCGACCGGACGGGCGCGAGCGGCTGGTGATGAGCCCGGGCGAGATGATCGAGGTGCGCGGTCCGGGCGGTGACGTCGCGCGCGGCCCGGTCGATGCCGATCGATTCGTGGTGGTCGGTACCGCCGAGCACGCGGCGATGATGGCGGAGCTGGTCGGCGGCGCGAGCGTCGAGCCCCTCTCGGGATCGCGGTATGCGCTGCGCGCACCGGGCGTGACCTGGATCGCGGCGCTCCTGCACGACGCAGAGCTCGGGCACGGCGGTGCACGCGCGGCGAGCCCGTTCGAGCACGCGCTCGCCGAGGGCGACGCCGCCTGGCGGGATCGCCGCGGCGCCGTCTTCGTGGGAGAGCGCGACCTCGAGCCCGTGCCGGATGCATCCATTCCCGACGCGGCGGCGCTGGTC
>JALYRN010001181.1 GCA_030855295.1 Myxococcota bacterium
GTGCAGAGCGCGCCCGAGGCCCAGGCCGAGGTGGTCGCGCCGCAGGCCGGTGGCGGCGTCGCGCTGCAGCGCAGCTACACCGCGCAGGTCGCGCCGGGCAGCACGGCGACCGTGATCGTGCCGGGTCCCGACGCCACTCGTCCGCTCGCGGGCTACTGGGTCTGCGCGCAGAGCCGGTGGTGGTACTTCCCGATGCCTGCGGGCGCGCAGCCGGGGCAGCAGCTGCAGGCCGACACGTCGATCACCGGCGCGCCGCCGGGCTACTCGACCACCGGGTGCGTCGCGGGGCAGATGGTCCAGCCGACCCAGCCTCCGCCTCCGCCTCCGCCGCCGCAGGTCTACCAGCCCCCGCCGCAGGTCTATTACCCGCCGCCGCCTCCGCCGGTCTACTACCCGCCTCCGCCCCGCGTGTACTACCCGCCGCCTCCGCCGCGCGTGTACTACCCGCGGCAGCGACGTGGCCCGCGCTACATCGTCGTGCAGCCTCCCCCGGGCCGCATGATCGTGCCGTACGCGCCGCGCTATCGTGGCGGCGGTGGCGGCGTGAGCATCGAGATCGGCCCGCGCCCGCGCGTGCGTGCGTGGGGTCGCGGAAGGCGCTGAGCCAGACAGGAGTGCTCGCCCCGAGGGCCCGTACGGCAGCGTGCGAAGCGCGCGGACGGAAGGGACCGGAGCGGGCGAGCCGATCTCGGGAGGCCGCTGAGCACACACCTGGGGCCTCGGCCCCGCAGCGAGAGCGCGAGCGAGGCTCGGACCGAGGGGTCCGGGCCTCTCTCCCTTCCGTCTTTTCGCGTACTTGGCCGCGGCATCGCGCGCGCAATGGCGCTCCTCGTCACGAGAGGAGCCAGCGATGCCGAAGATCGAAGGTGCCGGGTCGAGCGACAAGGGACGGCGCGCGCGGAACGAGGACGCGCACCGAGTGATGCCGGAGATCGGATTCTTCGTCGTCGCGGACGGAATGGGCGGCTACGAGGGCGGCGCGGTCGCGAGCCTGGTCACGGTGGAGACGCTCGCGGACTTCTACGCGCGCAACGCGTGCGACCGCGACCTCACCTGGCCGTTCGTGGTCGATCCCGAGCTCGACCTGCCGCGCAACCAGGCGCTCTGCGGGATGCGCCTGGCGCACGACGCGGTGCGCGCACGCAAGCGAGGCCCGCTCGCGCAGATGGGCTCGACCGTCGCGGCGATCGCGTTCCACGGCGAGCGCGCGGTGATCGCGCACGCGGGCGACAGCCGCGCGTACCGACTCCGCGCGCGCACGCTCACGCAGCTGACGCGCGATCACTCCTTCGTCGAGGAGATCGCGGCGCGCGGCGACGGCATCTCGCCGGCCGATCGTGCCCGCATCGCGGCGCAGTTCGGGCACGTGATCACGCGCGCGATCGGGATCGGCGGCGACATCGAGCCGGGCCTCTCGCTCGTCGACGTGCGCGCCGGAGACGTGTTCCTCCTCTGCACCGACGGCGTGCACGGCGTGCTCGACGACGAGGAGCTCGCGGAGACGCTCGCGCTCTTCGCGCCGCGCGACGCCGCCGACATCCTCGTCCAGCGCGCGATCGAGGCGGGCTCGAGCGACAACGTCACCGCGGTCGTGGCGCGCGCGACGTGAGGTCGAAGTCTCCCCCCGAGTCAGCTCCCCCGCGGCAGCAGGCCGTGCTTGTCGAGCAGCTCGCGCAGGTGCTTGCGATCGATCTGCGCTTCGCGCGCCGCGGCCGACACGTTGCCCGCCGTGCGCGCGATCAGATCGGCGAGGTAGCGCCGCTCGAACGCGGTGATCACGAGCTGCTTGGCGTCGCTGAACGGCAGGTCGCTGCGCACCGCGAGCGCATCGCCCTCGTGCGCGTCGCCTCTCGGCGAGAGACGCAGCTCCGAGAACGCGCGCGCCGCGGGGCGGAGCGCGATCGCGCGATCGATCGTGTTCCGGAGCTCGCGCGCGTTCCCCGGCCAGTCGTGGGCGTAGAGCGCGTCGAGCCCCGCGCCCTCGACCGGCCCCCCGAGGCCGCGCAGCCGGAGGAGCTCGGACGCGATCGGCGCGATGTCCTCGCGGCGCGCGCGCAGCGGCGGGATCGCGACCCGCAGCACCGAGAGCCGGTAGAAGAGATCGGGTCGGAACGCGCCCTCCGCGACGCGCCGCGCGAGATCATCGCGCGACGCCGCGACGATGCGCACGTCGGCCTCGCGCTCCTCGTCGGCGCCGACCGCGCGCACCTTGCGCTCCTCGATCACGCGCAGCAGCCGCGCCTGCACCGGCAGCGGCACCGAGCCGAGCTCGTCGAGGAAGAGCGTGCCCCCGTGGGCGCGCACGAACGCGCCCTTGCGCGGCCCCGTCGCGCCGGTGAACGCG
>JALYRN010001182.1 GCA_030855295.1 Myxococcota bacterium
GTCGGCGCGCGTCGTCGCGCGACAGCCGCAGCCTTCTGGAGGCGCGCCCGGGCCGCCGTCCGCGGCGCTCGACGCATCCAGCGATGCGCCCGAATCGCCGCTCCGCACACCGGCGTCCGGACAGCCGGGGCCCCCATCACCGGCCTCGTCCGCACGCATGACCTCCCTCAGGAAGTCGTCCCACCACGGCGCGCACTGGCAGTCGATCTCGCTGGCGCAGGTGCGCTGCGTGATGTCCGCGAAGCGCAGCACCGTCTCGGGCTCGTACGCTGCGTCGGTCGCGAATCGCGCGATCGCGAACCCGTCCTCGAGCCCGTCGCCGCACATCCACATCGTGGCGCCGCGTGCGTGCAGGCAGGTGAGCGCGACGTACTTGTCGATCAGATCGACGGCACCATCGGCGCGTCTCGCGAAGAGCCCCTCGCGCGTGTTCCCGAAGTACGCCGCTCCATCGGGCGCGAGCTCGAGCGAGAAGGGCCGCGCGAAGGGCATCGGATCCGACTCGAGGCGCAGCACCAGCTCCCAGCCCGCGCCGCCGTCCGCGCTCCGCAGCAGCCGATCGTGCTCCGAGCCCTGGACCACGACGTAGAGCACGCGCGGATCGGCCGGATCGACGGCGAGCCCGCGGACCACGCGCTCGCCGATCTCGAGCGCGATCGTGTGCTCGCTCCAGGTCGCGCCCGCGTCGTCGCTGCGCAGCACGATCCCGAGCACGCTCGTCGTGCCCTCGACGAACGCCTGCCCGACGACGTACATCGTCGAGGCGTCGCCGGGTGCGACGCGGAGCCGCTCGGGAAGGAAGCCCCTCCGCAGCGGCGCGCCGACCGGCGTGAAGCGCAGGCCGTCGGCGTCGCTCGTGAAGAGACGGTTCTCGACGCCGGAGTCGCCGCTGACGGCGTAGATCGTCCCACCGGGCGCCTGCACGACGTCTGCGACGTAGCGATCCGCGAGGGCGTCCTCGTGGGCCCAGCCGCACCCTGCGCGCTCCCCGCGCAGCAGTCCGTACACGCTCGCGAGCAGCAAGCGGTCTCCGCTCGCGAGCACTGCCGGCGAGGTCACGCCGCTCACCGCATCGGGGATCGACTCCTGGCAGGTCCAGCTCCAGCTCGCACCCGCGTCCTCGCTGACGAGCAGCCCGAACGTCGAGACCCCGACGATCCGGTCGCCGGTGGCGTCCCAGAGGATCGTCTGCGTCTGCGGGCGCCCGCCGTGGGCGCGCGCGAGCGAGCTCGTGCAGAGCGCCGGGACCGCGAGAAGCATGGCGGCAGCGACGAGCGTGGTGGTGGAGAGGCGCACGGGAGCGGCCGATCGTACCGCGGAAGCAGTCGCCGGGCGGCCTCTTGAGACCGCTCTCCGCGGGCCTACGACTTCCCCTGCGGGGGCCGAGCGTCATGGGAGAGATCGCGTCATCGAAGGCGACTCCGCTCGGGCGCTGGCTCGAGTGGTTC
Source organism: Myxococcota bacterium (assembly GCA_030855295.1). Taxonomy (GTDB): domain Bacteria; phylum Myxococcota_A; class Polyangia; order Polyangiales; family Sandaracinaceae; genus Sandaracinus. The sequence continues at coordinate 1,449 of JALYRN010001182.1, forward strand.
GAGGGGCTGGACGCTCCGCTGCGCGCGCACCTCGCCTCGCACGTGCTGCGGCCCGAGCTGCTCGTCCCGAGCGAGGAGACGCCCTCGACCGGAGCGGGGCGTCTGACGCTCTCGCTGCGCCTGCAGCGCGCCGCGCGCGAGCCGGTGAAGGATGCCGAGATCGCCGGCACGCTGGCCGAGCGCACCGACCGCGCGCTCGCCGACGCGCGAGTCCGCGCGAGCTGGACCGGCGAGGACGACCTGCGTCGCTCCGAGCTCGACGTCGCTCCGTCCGATCAGGGCGTCGAGGATCACCTGCGGCGCCGCCGCGAAGAGGCGACGCAGCGAAGCCTCGAGTGGGTGCGCGCCAGCGACGAGTGGGCGCGACTGCGCACGACCGGGCTCGCCGATCGCCGCATCGAGCGCTGGCGCGAGAAGCACGCGGATCGCGATCGAGCGTGACTCGGCAGGAGTGATCGCGATCGAGCGCTACTCGACGCGACCGACCGCGCGCGCGACGATCGCAGCGAGGGCGTCGACATCGAGCGGCTTCGACAGGAAGCCGTCGTAGCCCGCGGCGACCGCGCGATCGCGATCCTCCGAGCGCGCGTACGCCGTCACCGCGACCGCGGGGATGCGGCACGTCGGCGGCGGCAGGGCGCGGATGCGATGGATCAGCGTGATCCCGTCGAGATCCGGCATGCCGATGTCGGAGACGAGCACGTCGAGATCGGCGTCGTGCAGCATCTCGAGCGCCTCCGCGGCGCTCCCCGCGAGCCGGACCTCGGCACCGCTCCTTCGCAGCACCGTCGCCACCAGCATCCGCGCGTCCTCCTCGTCGTCGACGACCAGCGCGCGCACGCCGGCGAGCCGCGCGAGATCCGGCGACGGAAGCGCGACCGCGTCGGCCCCGGGG
>JALYRN010001183.1 GCA_030855295.1 Myxococcota bacterium
CAGCAGGCCGCGCGCACCCTCGAGACCGCGCGCGCGCAGCTCGCGGCGAGCGCGAGCACCTACCAGTTCGCCGACGAAGCGATCGCGGGCGAGCTCCGCACCCGCGCCTCGGCGATCGAGAGCGACGCCGAGCGCGCGCGCGGCGCCAGCAGCCCGCAGCAGATGCGCGAGCAGAGCTACGACCTCCAAGCCGCCCCCATGGCCGCCGAAGGCTACTGACCCCCGGAACACAGGGACACGCACCGCCCCGCCAAGTGCCCGAATCGACACGAGTTTTTCGGGCCCGCGGCCAACCCCCCATAACTTCGCATCACTTCGGCCCGCGCCGCCACGTGCCTCGCGCGCTCGCGCAGCCACCGCGCCGTGCCGTATACCGAGCGGATGACGAGCCACGAAGGCTCGTCATCGGGCCGAGGTGTTGCGTGCGATCCGACCCCCCGACTGCCGACCACCGCGCGTCGATCCTCGCGCGCATCCGCTTGGGCTGGCGCCTGATCCTCGCGTTCTCGATTCCGCGGCAGATCCACCAGCACGGCGTGCGACAGCTCGGCCGCTACGTCGCGCGCCTGCGATCCGCCTACCGCCGCGGGCGGCGCTCGCGCGACCTGCTGGAAGTTCGCTACGAGGAGCACTGGGCCCGGCCGGTCACCGAGCTCGCAGAGACGCTGTGCGCAGGCGCGTGAGCCGCTTCGCGCGACCGGATCCGAGACAGCACGCGCGATGACGACGGCCCCGCCGACCTTGCCGTTCACGCTGACGCGCACACCACGCGGAACGTGGTCCGCGAAGTGGACGGAGCGCGATCTCGGCGTCGACGTGGCAGGCAGCGAGGACGCGCCGCACCCGGCGCACGTGAGCACGCTCGCCGCGCTCGTGGAGCGGTGGCCGGACGTGGAGCGCGCGATCGAGTCGTTCGCCGTCGCGCTCCTGCCGGATGGCCGCGTGCCTCTCGAGCCGGCGTCGCGCGGTGGCTTCGCGGCGAAGGACTGCGGCTTCGACGGACCATGGCGATGCTACGTGGCGATCCTCGTGACCGCTCCCGACGCTCCGCGGCACGCGGAGGTCCTGTTCTACACCGGGCTGCCCGACGGCTACGTCAACTTCCGGGTCGTGCTCGACGACGGACGTCCGATCGCGATCCACGCGTTCACGTCGTAGCGTCGTCCGAGGACGACGTCGTCAGTGGAGCAGGCCGGTCGCTGCGAGCATCGCGTAGAAGGCGGCGGCGAGGGACTCGCCGGCGATCGCGCCGGACGCGAGCGGGATGATGTAGCGCTCCGCCGTCTTCTTGTTGGTGCGCGTCCAGATCTCCGCGATCACCGCGCCGATGAAGAACGAGAGCGCGTTCGCGAAGGGGACGATGAACGCGAGGCCGAGGCCCATCGACGACGGCACGAAGGGCTTCACCTTCTTGGGCGCGAGGCCCTCGATCAGCGCGAGCACGATGCCGACGATGCCGCCGATCACGATCGCGTACCGCGCGCTCTCGGGGATGGTCTCGACGCCGCGCGAGAGCGCCTGCGCGACCGCGTACCACATGTTCGTCGCCGGCGAATTGAACGCCTCGAGCGCCTCGCGGTTCGGCACCAGCAGGTACCAGGCGGGAATGACCGCCGCGACGCCGAAGAAGACGCCGAAGAACTGCGCGAGGAACTGCTTGCGCGGGTTCGCGCCGAGCAGATAGCCGCTCTTCAGATCGGTGAGCAGGTCCGCGCTCGAGCCCGCGGCGCCCGCGGTGATGCCGGCCGTCATCAGGTTGACCGTGATGTTCGCGGGCGCGAGCACCGCGTAGACGAACTGCGTGATCTTGCCCATCGCGCCGATCGGCGTGGTGTCGGTCTCGCCGGTCGCGCGGCACGCGACGAGCGCGAGCACGAACGAGAGCACGACGCTCAGGAAGCCGAGCCACGGCGCGATCCCGAACGCCAGCCAGCACAAGAGCATCAGCCCGATCGTCACCGGGATGCCGCCGATCAAGAGCCAGCCGATCGGCACCTCGAGGCGTGCGACCCTCTCGTCGTCGGGCGACACCTCGCCGGCCTTCCGGCCGAAGCCGCGGATCGCGCGGAGGATCGTGCGCCAGCCGAGCGCGAACGAGGTCAGCCCCGAGGCGACGAGCAGCGCGGTGCCGAGCCACAGGCTCCAGCGCGTCAGGCGGATGCCCATCATGATCGGACGGCCGTCGCGATCGGGATCGCCGGTCCCGGTGCGCACGAACAGCGAGCGGTGCGAGCCGTCGCGCGACGCGATCACCTCGGCGTCGCCGACCGTGAGCCGATCCGCCGCGACGCCCGCGACGATCAGCGCCTCGCGCGTCGCGACGCCACGCCGCTCGGCGA
>JALYRN010001184.1 GCA_030855295.1 Myxococcota bacterium
GGGCTGCGCGCCGACGTGCTGGTGCTGTGCGGCGGCGTGTCGGTCGGCGATCACGATCTCGTGCACCGCGCGCTCGAGCAGGCGGGCGTCGTCGCGCAGTTCTGGAAGGTCCGCATCAAGCCCGGCAAGCCGCTCACCTTCGGCCTCGCGGGCAAGACGCCGGTGTTCGGCCTGCCCGGCAACCCGGTCAGCGCGTGGGTCACGTTCGAGGTCTTCGTGCGCCCTGCCCTGCGCGCGATGCAGGGCGACGCGCGCCCCTTCCGCGCCGCGATCGAGGTCGAGCTCGCCGCGCCGCATCGCCACGCCCCCGGCCGCACCGAGCTCGCGCGCGCCCGCCTCGAGTGGATCGACGGCCGACCCCGCGCGCACCTCTTTCCGAAGCAGGGCTCCGGCTCGACGCAGTCGATCGCCGGCGCCGACGCCCTCGTAGTCCTCCCCGCCGACGCCGAGCGCTTCGAAGCCGGAGCGCGCCTGCAGGCGCTCGTGCTCGGCAGCCCACGCGCCGATCGGCGACCGTTCACATGAGAGGTCGGAGCCCGGAGCGCTTCGCGCCAGCGATCAAGTCTTCTTCCGCTTCCGAGGAGGTCGGCGTCGTCCGGTGAGGCCGTGATCGATCCCCTCCAGCAGAGCGACGTCCCGCAGATCCTTGTTGCGGCCGGCCGCGCGCTTGTTGCGAACGAGCTCCTCGCGGCCGATCACGGGAAGCAACAGGCCATCGATCTCGACCTCGACCCGTCCTCGCCAGGCTTCCTCGAACGTCACGCCGCTGATGCTCTTGAGGACGTCGATCCGCAACGGCTTGCGCCCGATCATCAGCATGTGATCGGGATGGGCGAGCACCTCCGCGTCGGGTGGCGCAGTGAACCCGAACGACACGAGAGCGGCGCGCAGACGGGCGGCGTTGTCGACGGATGGCTCGACGAGGACGTCGAGATCTTCCGAGAACCTGGGCTCAGCGTGGACCGCGACCGCGAGCGCGCCGATCGTGACGAACCGGACCTCGTGGGCCAGGAGCGATTCGAAGAATTCGCGCCAGTCGGGGGGCAGGGGCGTCATCGTACGCTCCGGTGATCATCTCGATCGCGGCGACCACACGCTGCGCTGCGGTCGTCCGGAGGACATCCTCTCGGTCGAGGCGATCCATCTCCTCGAACGAGCGCACGACGCGGATCGTCTTCTCGATCGCCATCGCGTCGATCATGCCCCATCGGCGCGCGGGGCACCACGCGCGGTCGCTGCCGCCGTGCCGCAGCCAGTCGCGCGCGGGCTCGATCGGACGGCGGCGATGTCGTCGTCGTCGCGCGGCCGTCCTGCAGCGCGCGCTCGCGCGATCGCGAGGTGCCGGGGGCTATCGGCGGGCGGCGGCGAGCAGGCGGCCGGTGTGCGATCCATCCGCGCGTGCCACGTCCGCCGGCGTGCCCTGCGCGACGATGCGGCCGCCGCCCGGGCCGCCCTCGGGGCCGAGATCGAGGACCCAGTCCGCCGCCTCGACGACCTCGAGCGTGTGCTCGATCAGCAGCACGGTGTTGCCCTGCTCGACGAGGTCCTCGAGGACGCCGAGCAGCACCTCGACGTCGACGAGGTGCAGGCCGGTCGTCGGCTCGTCGAGCACGTAGAGCGTGCGTCCGGTCGCCTTGCGCGCGAGCTCGCGCGAGAGCGCCATGCGCTGCGCCTCGCCGCCGCTCAGCGTGGTCGCGCTCTGGCCCAGCGTGATGTAGCCGAGGCCCACCGACGCGATCGCGTCGAGCCGATCACGGATCGCCGGCACCGCGCCCAGCAGATCGCGGGCCTCGCTGACCGTCAGGTCGAGCACGTCCGCGATCGACAGGCCGCGCCAGCGCACCTCGAGGGTCTCGCGATCGTAGCGCCGCCCGCCGCACGCCTCGCAGGTGGCGAGCACGTCCGGCAGGAACTGCATGTCGACCCGCATGATGCCCTCGCCGCGACACACCTCGCAGCGACCGCCCTTCTGGTTGTAGCTGAAGCGCCCCGCGTCCCAGCCGCGCGCGCGCGCATCGGGCAGCGTCGCGAAGAGCTCGCGCAGCGGACCGAAGACGCCGGAGTACGTCGCCGGGCACGAGCGCGGCGTGCGGCCGATCGGACGATCGTCGATCGAGATCACCCGATCGAACGCGTCGAGCCCCTCGACCTCGGCGCGCACCGGCTCGCCGCGCGCGCCCGCGATCCGCTGGCGCGCCGCCTCGAGCAGCGTCCCCATGATCAGCGACGACTTGCCCGCGCCCGACACGCCGGTGATCGCGGTGAGCACGCCGATCGGCACGCGCACGTGAACGTCGGCGAGGTTGTGCAGCGTCGCGCCGCGCACCTCGATCCAGCCC